>CAYZKE010000049.1:0-2570 GCA_964478505.1 uncultured Loktanella sp. | reverse complement strand
TATTGTTGCAATACAATGCTGTGATCGCCGATCTGGATATGCAGCTTGTGCGTGACGATGCCGCAGGCATTCAAATGCAACTGCCTAAGGCTGCGGTGGCTTTCGCAGAGTATCAGCCACCCTTTGCCCGGTACGATGGTCAGGGTGATCTCTCTGCTGCGCAGGTGCTGATGATCTCGCAAACGGGTGATGCGGGACGTCTGACGGGGCTTTACGAGGTCTTGCAGGTGCTTGACATCATGCCGACCGAAGGACCGCGCAGTTTGCAGGGCAATAGCTTTACCATCGAAGGGATCGGCGACGGTATCCATTCCTATGCCACTGCCAGCTTGCAGGACGGCGAGATCAAGGGCTTTGTGCTGGTCTGGCCCGCAGGTGACGACCGGCGTCGTGCGCGGGTGCTGGATCTGATGACCTCCAGTTTCGCACGGCTGGACGGCACGCTTGATCCGAACCTTGTGCCCGCCAGTGAGAATCAGGCCATAGATATGATCGCAGGGCTTTCGGTGCGGCAGCCGAAACTGTCACGGTCTGGGTTTTATGTATCGCGCGATGGCCTGGTCGTCACGACGCCGGAAGCGGTGGAGAGCTGCGCGCGGATCACCTTTGACCGCGAAACAGAGGCCGAAGTGCTGGCCAGCGACCCCGCTCTCGGCTTTGCGCTCCTGCGCCCGCTTGAGGCCTTGTCACCTATCGAAGTCGCTGCGTTCCAACCGCGGACACCGCGCCTGAAAGATCCGGTGGCAGTGGCGGGCTATCCCTTCAACGGCGCCCTGAATGCACCGACACTGACCTTTGGCACGCTGGAAGATATCCGCGACCTGACGGGTGATGACCGGATCGCACGCCTCTCGGTCGCTACCCAGCCCAGCAATGCGGGCGGTCCTGTACTGGATCAGGGCGGCAATGTGCTGGGCATGCTGTTGCCCCGCAATGGCGATGGCGGTCAGACCTTGCCTGCGGACGTGCAATTCGCGCTGGATGCCGAGATGATCATAGCGACGCTTGAGACACTGAACATCACGCCAACGCGCAATGACGCTGGCCCTGCCCTGTCAGCCCATGCACTGACCGAAAAAGCCGCGAATGTCACCGTCTTGGTCAGCTGCTGGTAAGCGCGATATCCGACATCACACGAATGACAGTCGGGCCTTTGGTTGCAAGGGCCCTCTGAACGGCCACTTTGAACGCGTCCAGATTTGCAGGCTGGATTGCTGCGACGCCGTAGGCTTCTGCGAGTTTAAGGAAATCGGGATTGCGCTGAATGACCGCGTTTGGCGCGATCTGGGCGCGCACCATGCTATCCTCGATCTCGCCCAACTTGCCGTTGTCCCAGATGATAATTGGCAGCGTTAATTCCAACTCAACCGCCACGGCTAGCTCCTGCACGGTATATTGGAAACCATAGTCGCCCAGAATGGCAATGACCGGCTGGTCGCCAACCCCGATCTTGCCGCCAATCGCGGCAGGCAGTGCATAGCCCAGCGTGCCGAAGCCGTAAGGGTGGTGCCAGTGGGCGGGGCGGTCCATCGGATAGACCTCTTTGGCGGCATAGGCGAATTGGGTCATGTCGGAGAAGAACATGGTGTCGCCAGGGACGGCTTCTTTGAGCGCATCCGCGACAGGCAGGATACCGGGCCGTTCGGCATCAAGCTCGGCCCGCCATCTGGCACGGGTGGATCTGACCTCTTCGGCAGTCCATGTGGTCTTTTTGACGCCTTCCATCTGGATCAGGCTTTCGGTCAGATGCGCACTGGCATCGGCAAGGATGCGGGTATCGGCATTGTGGCGGTCTGAAAGGCTCTCGGGGTCCAGATCAATCCGGACCAGTGGCGCAGTATGGCCCAGATGATCGCGCCACAGATCGACCTCGCTCAGCCGCGTTCCGACAGCGACCACAAGATCAACCGAGGCGATCACGGCCTCGCTTCCGGCGCGGGCGAGTGTTGCGCCAAAGTGCAGCGGGCTGTCATCGGGGATGATCCCGCGTCCGGCGTAGGTCGTGAAAGAGGCCGCATTCAAACGCTGAAAATGCGGCATCCAGCGGTCCACCCCATGCGCCGCACCACCGCCAAAAATAAAGAGCGGGCGCTTGGACGCGTTCAGTCGGTCGATCAGGGAAATTCGCTGCGACGGTGCCGCTTCGGGGCGGTGGGGCCACGCATCCGCACGCTCTGGCGCGGGGGCGGCATTGGCCTCGAGCTCCGCGATCGGGACCTGGATATGTTTGGGCGATGGCACACCGGTCGAAAGTTCAGTCAGTGCACGGTCGATCAACTGATAGCTCGCCTCGGCCGACCGCGCAGTGACGGACCAGTCGCAAACGGTCGCCGCTGCACCTTCCTGATCTTTCATCTGGTGCAACTGGCCGCGTTTGGCCTCTGTCTCGTCCAGTACCGACGAAATCACCAGCATCGGCACGCTATCGGAATATGCCTGCCCCATCGGCGTCATGATGTTGCAGAGGCCGGGCCCTGAGATCACATAAGCAACGCCCACCTTGCCCGTCGCCCGTGCATAGCCATCGGCCATAAAGCCAGCGCCCTGCTCGTGGCGCGCCAGCACATGGG
>CAYZKE010000048.1:0-11592 GCA_964478505.1 uncultured Loktanella sp. | reverse complement strand
TAACTGGGATATGGTGGGGTTTTTGCGCCTCGTCAATGCGGATAGTGACGCAGGATGATCGTGCCTTGCGGGCCGCCCAAAACACGGCTGACAAATGGCCGGTCGTTTTTGTATCGGGGTGACAGATTCAGACTGGAACATAACATGAACATTGCTGTAGTTTTGCAGAATGCCATATGAACCGGTCACGCTTGGATTGAAGTTCGCGATCAGGGTCCACCATCTGACCGGACGTGATGTGCTGGTGGTGTCCTGCCCTGCCTGTCACAAGGCCTATTGGGTGGCGCCCCATGTCATCTATGCGCGCTTTCACGAACATCTCCCGCTTGAGACGGTCGCCAAGGACTTTGTCTGCAAGCGCTGCGGCAACAAGCGCGGGCTATCGTGGTACATTGAACGGGCCACCGGGCCAGAGTTTCCCCGATCTGCGTAACGACGGGGAAACACGATGTCGCCTGACCGGTTTAGGCTGTCAGGCGTTTGTCGAGTGCATCGCTCTGTGAACGCGCGTCCTGCTTGTCCACGATGGAATAGAGCATGTCGATTTGCTCGGATGACGTGAGGTTTTCATAGGCACGCACCATGGTGATCAGTGGTGCAATCCGGCTCCGGACCGTTTCACCCAATGCGCCGACAACAATTGCTTCAATCAATTCGTCAGAGCATTCCAATTCGTAAAGGCTATATA
Organism: uncultured Loktanella sp.; assembly: GCA_964478505.1. Lineage (GTDB taxonomy): Bacteria > Pseudomonadota > Alphaproteobacteria > Rhodobacterales > Rhodobacteraceae > Yoonia. The sequence goes on along the minus strand of CAYZKE010000048.1, from coordinate 10,904 downwards.
CAAGAGCAGCGTAGTTGCTTTTGCTTGTCAGGCAGCTTTCCAACGCTTGGTTAATCTCTTTTACGGTCATAACGTCATCCTTTGATCAAACAGATCCAACTGGTCCTACAAGAGACGCGGACGCCTCCTTTCTTCTATGTGTCACCTTAAAGGCGGCCAAGGCAAGTTCACGACGACAAAAGACCCAAAAAAGCCACAATACTGTCGCCAATTTGTAAACTATAATTACCATATGCAATGATTGCCAACCATCTAATGCGAATGTAGGGCGCTATAAGGTGTTTTCATGACAGACAGCTTGCGCAGCGCATCCCGGTCGTCAGGTGAATCACAAACAGCATTTGCTGCGGCACACTATCAAAGACGATACTGCTGTACCCGCTGAAGGCACACCAGCAAGTCAACGCCATCCATTCGGACAGCACGGCACTTTCGGGGACGGCAATATGCCAACAGTTTTCCGCCCACACCTGTTTTTCTTTAGAATTCACTTGCTTTTTGAGGCGACACCCCTCACATGGGGAGTGCAGACGTTATGCAACTCGACCACTGTTTTCCCTTTCGGCTACAGTCTCTCGATTTTGACACTGACTAAGCCGAGCTGTCGCAATATCGCGGACAGCACTGATACTAAAGGAAAAACACGATGGCTACTGGCACCGTGAAATGGTTCAACACAACTAAAGGCTTCGGCTTTATCGCACCCGATGGTGGATCCAAGGACGTTTTCGTTCACATCTCCGCTGTTGAGCGCTCGGGCATGACTGGCCTGCAGGATGACCAAAAGGTAACTTTTGACATAGAAGCTGGCCGCGATGGTCGCGAATCCGCTGTGAACCTCGCACTCGCATAAGCGAATTTTGAAAAGACGGCTGTAGCGCGCGCCCTCGCGCGCGCTCGCCACCGATATGTACGCCAAACGCATACAATCACCAAGTTTTCTTGATTTTATACGTCTAATGTGGCATTATCTTAATGCAACGTTGACCTATCGATCACTGTTTCCCTTACGGCCCAGTCTCTCGATCACGTTTGACCGAGCCGGTCCGCTGCAGTCCCGCGAGCGGAGAATATAAAGGAAACAAGGACATGGCTTCAGGCACTGTCAAATGGTTCAACACCACCAAAGGCTATGGCTTTATCGCACCCGACGGCGGCAGCAAGGATGTTTTCGTCCATATTTCAGCTGTCGAGCGTTCAGGTCTGACCGGTCTCAAGGATGACCAGAAGGTTAACTTTGACATCGAAGCTGGCCGCGATGGGCGCGAAAGCGCTGTGAACCTGACCCTCGCCGACTAAAGTGGGCTGATTAATCTGTATGTTCGATGGGCGCCTGCATTTGGCGCCCATTTTTGCATGTAACGGGGCTCTGCCCCTTGACCGGCTATGGCACGGCATTCACGAGCGCGAGCACAGCCGGCCCGATGGCGACCGTGATCAGGGAGACACCTTCACGGTTAGGGTGAATTCCGTCAGCTTGCAAAAATGCGCGCGCGCTTTCTTGCGTGCCCGCCTCTGCGCGCAATGCGCCCAGAAAGTCAGGGTAAAGGGGAACATCGTATTTCGCGGCAAGATCGGCATACATGCTTTCGAAATCCTGCTTGTAGTCCTGCCCGTAGTTGCCCCCGACCGTCAGCCCCACCAAGAGCATCTCGACACCCGCCTGCTGCCCCGCCGCCAGAATACCATCGAGGTTCGCGCGGCTGATCGCCGGATCAAGACCGCGCAGATAGTCGTTGCCGCCCAAGGCCACGATCATCGCGTCAACCTCGGGGGTGAGTGTCCAGCCGACACGGCTGAGCCCGCCTGCTGTGGTGTCGCCGGACACACCTGCGTTGATTACGTTCACATCCGCACCCTGACCTGCCAGCCAAGTTTGGAGTTGCGGCACAAAGCCATCAGCCTGCGGCAGCCCATAGCCCTGTGTCAGGCTGTCACCCAAGGCCGCGATTGTGACGGTCTCGGCCTGTGCCAGCGTTGTGGTCAGCAAAACCGCCGCGAGAAGGTTGCTGCAGCGCAAAACGGCCCCATATGCAAAGGCATTGATACGACAAAAGGCACCCGCGATGACCGATCCCGTTCTCTCCATTTCCCATGCGAACCTGTCGCTGGACGGAAACGCAGGCCGCGTCGACATTCTGCATGACATCTCGCTTGAGGTGGCCAGCGGCGAGACGCTGGGGCTGGTAGGGCCAAGTGGATCGGGCAAGTCATCGCTCCTCATGTTGATGGGCGGGCTGGAACAGGCGACATCGGGCACAATCACGGCACTGGGCCAGGATCTGACGGCGATGAACGAAGACCAGCTTGCTCTCTTTCGTAGAGACCATATGGGGGTGGTCTTCCAGTCTTTCCACCTGATCCCGACAATGACGGCGCTTGAAAATGTCGCAACCCCGCTGGAACTGGCCGGCGCGAAGGACGCATTTGCGCGGGCGGCCGCCGAATTGGAGGCTGTGGGACTTGGCAATCGCATGGATCATTACCCCAACCAGATGTCGGGCGGTGAGCAGCAGCGGGTGGCTCTGGCGCGCGCCTCGGCCCCGCGCCCCAAGATTTTGCTGGCGGATGAGCCAACGGGCAATCTGGATGAAACGAACGGCGCTGCCATTATCAATCTGCTTTTTGATCTGCGGGACCGCCACGGGGCGACCTTGATTTTGGTGACACACGCCAATGAACTGGCCGCACGCTGTGACCGTGTGATCCGTCTGCGTGACGGGCGCATCGACAGCCCTGTTGCAAAGGCTGCGGAATGAGCCTTGCGATTGCATCACGGTTTGCCGCGCGCGAATTGCGCGGTGGCTTGCGCGGTTTTCGTGTGTTTCTGGCCTGTCTGGCACTGGGTGTCGCGGCAATCGCGGCTGTTGGCACCGTGCGTGCAGGCATTGAGGCGGGATTGGCGCGGGATGGTGCGGCGCTCTTGGGCGGTGATGCGGAGGTTGAATTTACCTATCGGTTCGCGCGCGCAGAGGAACTGGCCTGGCTGAACAGCATTGCGACACGTGTGTCGGAAACGGTTGATTTCCGCTCGATGGCCGTGGTGGAACGCGGCGGCGCGGCAGAGCGCGGGCTCACGCAAATTCGCGCGGTCGATGATCTCTATCCGCTGATCGGTCAAGTAACGCTTGATCCGCCGATCCCGCTGGCAGAAGCGCTGGCCGATCATGGCGGGGTTATGGAGCGGGTGCTGGCTGATCGGCTGGCCCTTGCGCCCGGTGATCGTTTCAGGTTGGGCGAACAGGATTTTACCCTGCGGGCCATTCTGGATCGCTATCCGGATAATGCCGCGGGTGGTTTCGGTCTTGGGCCACGCACGATTGTGAAGACTGCGGATCTGGCAAACTCGGGTCTGATCGTCGAGGGGACGTTGTTTTCCACGCAATACCGGCTGGATTTGCCCGAGGGCGCAGACCTGCAAGCACTGGAAGACAGCGCCGAGGCCCAGTTTCGTGACAGTGGATTGCGCTGGCGCGACAGCCGCCGTGGCGCGGGTGGTGTGGCGCAATTCGTGGACCGGATCGGCGCGTTTCTGATCCTTGTGGGGCTGTCAGGTCTGGCTGTGGGTGGCGTGGGTGTGTCGGCCGCGGTGCGGGCCTATCTGGCAGGCAAGACGCAAGTCATTGCCACGCTGAAAACGTTGGGCGCGACCCGCACGGTGATCTTTCAGACCTATTTCATACAGATCGGCGTGTTGACCCTTGCAAGCGTGTTTCTGGGGCTGGTGATTGGCGCGGGGCTGCCTGTGCTTCTTGGCCCTGTGATTGAGGCACAATTGCCTATTCCGGCAGTCTTTGCCGTTTATCCGGCACCGCTTTTTGAAGCGGCTGTCTATGGCCTGCTGGCGGCACTGATCTTTACCCTTTGGCCACTGGCCAAGACCGAGGACATTCGCGCTGCGACCCTGTTTCGGGATGCCTTTGCAGCAAGTGCCACCCTGCCCGCACCGCGCTATCTGATGGCGATTGCCCTGTTGCTGGCCGGATTGATCGGAGCCGCGATCCTGTTTTCCGGCACCGTGTTCCTGACGCTCTGGACCGCAGGCGGTATTGCGGGGGCGCTGGCCATTCTGGTGCTTGCCGCTATCGCCATTCGCTGGGTTGCACGGCGGTTTCGCAAACCGACACGCGGGCGCCCTGCCCTGCGACTGGCCTTTGGTGCGATTGGCGCACGCGGGGGTGAGGCAACATCGGTCGTGCTGTCACTGGGGCTGGGCCTGACGGTGCTGGCGGCGGTCGGCCAGATTGACGGGAACCTGCGCACATCGTTTTCGGATGATCTGCCTGCCGTGGCGCCCAGTTATTTCTTTGTGGATATCCAGCCTGACCAGATCGCGGGTTTCGGTGCGCGGCTTGATGCGGATGATGCCGTGAGCAGGTATGACACAGCACCCATGCTGCGCGGGATTATCACGCAGATCAATGGCCGCCCCGCAGAAGAGGTGGCCGGCGGTCACTGGGTCGTGCGCGGGGACCGCGGGATCACCTATGCTGATGCGCAGCCCAGTGGCACCGAGATCACCGCAGGGGAATGGTGGCCTGAAGGCTACGACGGGCCACCCCAGATCAGCTTTGCCGCAGAAGAAGCGGCAGAGATCGGCCTGCAACTGGGCGATATGATGACTGTAAATATTCTGGGCCGTGACATCACCGGAGAAGTGACGAGTTTTCGCAATGTTAGTTGGGAAGACGCGGGCATCGGCTTTGTGCTCGCGATGAACCAGGGCGCTCTGGCGGGGGCGCCGCATAGCTGGATTTCAACCGTTTATGCCACCCCCGAGGCAGAGGCCGCGATCCTGCGCGATCTTGCGACAGCCTATCCCAATATCACTGCGATCCGTATTCGTGATGCCATTGATCAGGTGATCGAACTGGTGGGCGGCATCTCGGCTGCGACGCGCTATGGCGCGCTGATCACGCTTGTTACAGGGTTTCTGGTGCTGATCGGGGCTGCGGCGGCCGGTGAGCGGGCGCGGACCTTTGAAGCGGCGGTGCTGAAAACGCTCGGCGCCTCGCGCGGGCGGATCATGCTGAGCTTTGCCTTGCGTGCGGCGATGCTCGGGTTTGCCGCAGGAAGTGTGGCACTTGGCGCAGGTATCCTAGGCGGCTGGGCTGTTTCGACCTTTATCATGGACACAAGCTATACCGTGATCTGGTCCAATGCCCTGCTGATCATCGGCGGCGGCGTTCTGGCATCGCTGCTGGCGGGGCTGGCCTTTGCGTGGGGCCCACTTGCGGCGAAACCGGCGCAGGTGCTGCGGGCGCGCGAATAACGCCAATCGCGCGGTTTGACGCGCGCTTGGCTCTGTCTCTTATGCGTTGTCCAGCGACGGGGCCCTTTGCAAAAGCGGCATCACCTCGGCCATTTCAGGCCCGCGGGCGCGGCCTGTGACGGCTTTGCGCAGGGGCATGAAGAGGGCCTTGCCCTTGCGGCCTGTGGCCTCTTTCACGGCTGCGGTCCATGCGCCCCATGTGTCTGCGGTGTAAGGCATCGGCGGCAACATGGCGAAAGCCTGCGCCACGAAATCGCGGTCTTCGTCGTCAACCAGCGGCGTGGCACCATCGCGCATCAGCGCCCACCAATCGGCGACCTCGTCCAGGCTGTTGATGTTGTCGCGTATAAGCTGCCAGAAAGGCTCGGCCAGAGCGGCAGGCACGCCAGCCGAAGTCAAGACATCGGCCACATCACTGGCCTTGAGCGTGGCCAGATGGCGGGCGGTGAGTGGGATCAGATCGGCTGCGTCGAATTTGGTGGGGGCAGAGCCAAATTTCGACAGATCGAAATGGGCGACAACCTCGTCGATATTCGCGCGCAGTTCCACAGGCTCGGATGATCCAAGGCGCGCCATGAGCGAGAGGATCGCCTGTGGCGCGATGCCTTGTTTGCGCAGATCGCGCAATGCCAGCGTGCCGAGGCGTTTGGAGAGCGCCTCGCCTTGCGGACCGGTCAAAAGCGAGTGGTGCGCGAATGTCGGCACGGTGCCGCCCAGGGCTTCGATCATCTGGATTTGGGTGGCCGTGTTTGTGACGTGGTCGGAGCCGCGCACGATATCGGTGATGCCCATTTCGGTGTCATCGACAACAGAGGCCAGCGTGTAGAGGATCTGGCCGTCGTTCTTGAAAAGCACAGGATCGCTGACCGAGGCCGCATCAATGGAAATGTCGCCGATAATGCCGTCGGTCCATTCGATGCGCTTGTGATCGAGTTTGAAACGCCAGTGCGAACCGCGCTCAGCGCGCAGTGTGTTTTTTTCATCCTCCGAGAGCGCCAGAGCCGCGCGGTCATAGACCGGTGGTTTGCCCATGTTGAGCTGCTTCTTGCGCTTGAGGTCGAGCTCGGTCGGCGTCTCGAAGCATTCATAGAGCCGGCCCATGTCGATCAGTTTCTGCTTGGCTGCCAGATAGTTTTCCATGCGCGCGGACTGATGCTCCACACGGTCCCATGTGAAGCCGAGCCATGTCAGGTCTTCTTTCAGGCCCGCCACATATTCGGGCTTGGAGCGTTCGCCATCGGTGTCGTCGATCCGCAGGATGAAGGTGCCCCCGTTCTGGCGCGCAATCGCATAGTTGAACAGTGCGGCGCGCAGGTTGCCGATGTGGATCCAACCGGTGGGTGATGGGGCGAATCTGGTGGTGGTCATGGGTGCATCTCCTGTTGAAGGGGCTTTGACCATGAGATGCGCGCGATGTCCAGTTGAGGGGTGGCTGGAGGGGCGCTGCCCCTCGGCTGCGCCTCACCCCGAAGTTTGATTGGACATGGAAAACAGGTTAGCCGGGACTGACCGGCCATCTGGTGTTGAGGTCTTTGAGACCCGCGCTGATCAGTTCGGCGAGCACGTCTATGTCGATGTCCAAGAGCGTGTTGATCGTCAGGCAAGATTTACCGGCTTTGTGTTTGCCTAACCTTGCAAGGATGCTGCCGAAATCCGCATAGCCAGGCATGATGTAGACAGAGAGGCTGGATTTACGCGGGCTGAACCCCGTTGCCAGGAATGAGCCGCTACGCCCGCTGTCGTACCGATAGTCATAGCGGCCATAGCCGATGATGCTGCTTCCCCATATTGTGGGGTGCCAGCCTGTAATTTGCCGGAACAACCTGTCGAGCGTTTGCGCATCGGCCGCACGTGTGGGGTGTGTGATGGCCGCTAAAAAAGCGCGCACATCCTGATCGGTGGCTTGTGTCTTGTTCGCTGGCATACCGCACTTTAGCAGATTAGGGCCTTTGCTCAAAGGCGGCGCCCGTGACGACCTCCCAAAGCCCCGTCCGCGCACCCCGCACCTCAGAGCGTTTTTCGCGCAGGTGGCGCCCCTGGTTTTCAAGGCGGATCCCGATGAGGTTGATGATATCGGGCGAGTCATGTGTGAGGTGGGCGACATTGAAAGGGATCAAATCTTCGTCTGTCTTGAAGATGATCTGGTCGTGTTTGGCCAATGCAGGTCTGCGCAGGCGGATGCTGTAGATTGCCGCAAGCTGGATCGTTCTGGGTGGGTTGTGGAGTGTCACCGCCTGATCGCTGATTGTCATGCGCAGGGCAGGCTTGCGTAGGGGAAAGGCGGCCCAAAGGCCGAGGGCCACCGGCAGGAGTGCTGAGAGCAGAAAGAGTGCATCGGACGGATCATCCACCGCCGGCCATGCAAAACGCACGAGGATAAGGTTGAGCGGAAGGCTGATAAAAAGCAGTGCGCCGCCTGCCACGCGCCTGATGCGAAAGCTGTCCTTGATCCGTGTCTCAGCTGTCATCGCGCCAGCGGTTGACGATCGGATAGCGCCGGTCAAGCCAGAAGGCGCGTGCCGACAACCGTGGACCGGGGGCCGACTGGAAGCGCTTGTATTCACTGATGTAGATCAGGTGTTCGACCCGCTTGACGGTTTCACGCGCGTAGCCGGCCGCCACGCAATCGGCGACCGACGCCTCTTGATCCACCAGCATCGCCAATATCCCGTCCAGCACATCATAGGGCGGCAGGCTGTCTTCGTCTTTCTGGTCAGGGCGCAGTTCCGCCGAAGGGGGTTTGTCGATGATGGCTTCGGGGATCACCGTGCCTGCGGGGCCAGACATCCAGTCGCGGTGATTGGCATTGCGCCAGCGGCAGGCGGCAAAGACACGCGTTTTATACATGTCCTTGATCGGGTTATAGCCGCCCGCCATGTCGCCGTAGATCGTGGCGTAGCCAACGGCGACCTCGGATTTATTGCCGGTGGTCAGCAGCATTTCCCCGAATTTGTTGGATTGTGCCATCAGCAGAAGGCCCCTGATACGGGACTGGATGTTTTCCTCGGTCAGGTCGGGCGCAAGCCCTGCGAAAAGTGGCGCGAGGGCCTCGGTCACCGCGGCGCGCGGACCTGCGATGCTGACTGTGTCGTAGGTGCAACCCAAAGCCTTGGCGGCAGCGGCGGCATCATCGAGCGAGCCTTGGGAAGTGTATTCGGAGGGGAGCATCACGCAGCGCACATTGCCCGCGCCCAGCGCATCGACGGCAATGGCGGCGACGATGGCGCTGTCGATCCCGCCCGACAGGCCCAGAAGGACCTTCTTGAAACCGGTCTTGCGCATGTAATCGCGCAAGGCTTCGACCATCACGCGGTAGTCCTGTTCGAGCGTATCCGGCAGCGATGCCTTCTCACCCTCTTTCGCGACCCAACCGTCATCGGTGCGTTCGAAATCGACATGCGTGATGGTGGCATCCATCACAGGCAGTTGCACCGCCAGTTTACCGCCACGATTGAGCACGAAGGAGCCGCCGTCAAACATCTGGTCGTCCTGTCCGCCGACCATGTTGAGGTAGACAAGCGGCACATCGTTTTCGATCACGCGGTTGAGCATGGTCTGCATGCGGATGTTGAATTTATCGCGGAAATAGGGCGAGCCATTGGGGACTACCAAAATCTCGGCGCCGCTTTCGACCATGGCTTCACAGACATCGGGGTACCATGCATCTTCGCAAATGGGGTGACCGATGCGCGGGCCGTCGGGCAGCGCAAAGGGGCCTGCGATATCGGCGCTTTTGAACAGGCGGACTTCGTCAAAGACGTTGAAGTTGGGCAGGAAGTGTTTGCGGGCACGGGCCACGATCTCGCCACCGCGCAGCGTGAAATAGGCATTGTAAAGCCGGCCGTCTTCCAGCGCAGGGCCACCGATCGACAGGGCGGGACCGTCGGCACAGTCTTTGGCAAGCTGCGTCAGATGCGCCATCGCATCTGCAACAAAAGCCGGTTTCATGATCAAATCCTGGGTCTGGTAGCCGACCAGAAACATCTCGGGCAGCACGACAAGATCGGCGCCAGCGGCTTTGCCCGCCGACCACGCCGCGCGCGCCTGATCGGCGTTGCCTGCGATGTCGCCCACGGTGGGGTTGAGCTGCGCCATTGTAAGGCGAAATAATTTTGTCATAGTTTTGTCCAAAAGCCTTGGCATGCATGTAGCAGAAAGAAGCGCGGGGGAAAGCCGTTAGACGACTTCGGCCCATGGCCGTTGTCAGGTGGCAACTCCTCTCATAAGCTGCAGATACACGGAAGTGAACGGAGAGACGGATGACGATGTTTGTACTACCAAAGACTGCGACTATTGCGATATTGGCCGCAACCATCGCTTCCAGCGGGTTCGCCCAGGATGTCCAGACAAAACAATATGATGACGGCGGTGTCTATGAAGGAACCTTCGTCGATGGCAAGCAGGATGGCACCGGCACCTACCGGCTTCCGAACGGGTATGAATACACCGGCCAGTGGGTTGCGGGTGAAATCCGCGGCCAAGGTAGAGCGATATTCCCCAACGGGTCTGTTTACGAGGGGGCTTTTGTCGCAGGCAAGCCCGAAGGCCAGGGTCGAATCACGTTTGCTGACGGCGGCACATTTGAAGGCGAATGGGTCGATGGCAACATTACCGGGCAAGGCATTGCCGAATATGCCAACGGTGTTGTCTACGAGGGTGAATTCCGCAATGCCATGCACAACGGTATCGGCACCATGACCAGCCCCGGCGGCTATATCTATGAAGGTGCGTGGGTGAATGGCGAGAAGGAAGGTGAGGGCAAGATCACCTATCCGGATGGTGCCGTCTATGAAGGCACGCTCAGAGCCGGCGAACGTGATGGCACCGGCACGATGACCATGGCGGACGGTCTGGTCTACACAGGCGAATGGGTCGATGGGCGCATTCAGGGTGCTGGCACACTCACGCAGCCTAACGGTGATGTCTATGTGGCAAATTTCGTCGATGGCAAACGTGAAGGCGAAGGCGTGGCTACCTATTCCAACGGCGATGTCTATGAAGGGACCTTTGTGAACGATCTGCGGCATGGCACAGGCACTTTCCGCGGTACAGATGGGTATGTTTATGTGGGTGAGTGGGTTGAAGGCCGCATTGAAGGCCAAGGCGAAGTGACCTATCCGGACGGCTCCGTTTACGTCGGCACTTTCGTCAACAGCCTTGCCGATGGCACCGGCAAAATCACCTATACAGACGGGTCGACCTATGAAGGTGAATGGGACGCCGGCGTGATCAACGGCGTTGGTGTTGCGATGCTTGGCAACGGTCTGGTCTATGAGGGCGAGTTCCTGAATGCCCGCAACCATGGCCAAGGGAAAATGACCTATGCTGACGGCTATGTCTATGAAGGCCAGTGGTCCGAAGGGCAGCGCAACGGTCTGGGCCGGGCAGTTTATGCCGATGGCGCGGTCTATGTGGGCGAATTCCTGAACGGCCAGCGCAATGGTGACGGTGAAATCACCCTGCCGGATGGCTTCACCTATGTCGGCCAATGGCAGGACGGTGTGATCAACGGCACCGGTGTTGCGACCTATGCCAATGGCGACGTCTATGAGGGTAACTTTGTGCGCGGCCGTCGCGAAGGCGAAGGCACCATGCGCTATGCCACAGGTCAGGAAAGCATCGGCATCTGGTC
>CAYZKE010000047.1:0-11705 GCA_964478505.1 uncultured Loktanella sp. | reverse complement strand
ACCTTCGTGCGGGCCGTCAACGCCGATCCCATTCTGGCCACCGACGGCAGCGGGCAGGGCGTGACGAAAATCTCTGGCTCGCTGGTGATGTTCGACGCCGAGGGCGACATCTCCAACGGCGGCGTACTTGGCACCGATGGGGGTCAATTGACCATCACGCCGGGCGAGGGAGACTCTGCTGAAGGCGCGACACTGCTGTTCAAACTGAGCGGTGATCCGGCGCTGGCCGTGGGCTTCATGGGCTACTGGACCTGCAAAACCTGACCGATCGGAGGGTACATTATGCCGAAGGACAATTCCCAATCGACCAGAGAGGCGGTCCTGTACCGCATGGTGATGGACGACCACCTTTGCCCCTACGGTCTGAAATCAAAGGATCTGTTGGAGCGCGAAGGTTACGAGGTCGAGGATCACCATCTGACGTCGCGAGCCGAAACCGATGCTTTCCTGGAGGAACACGGGGTCGAGACAACCCCACAGACCTTTATGGATGGCGAGCGGATCGGCGGTTATGAAGCCCTGCGCACGCATTTCGGACAAGATGTGCCCGACGAGGACGACACCTCCTATCAGCCTGTCATCGCGATATTTTCAATGGCGTTTCTGATGGCGCTTGGCCTCAGCTGGGCCAGTTTCGGATCCCTTTTCACGCTGCGCGCCTTCGAGTGGTTCATTGCGATCTCGATGTGCTTTCTGGCGGTCCAGAAACTTCAGGATATCGAGAGCTTCTCCACCATGTTCCTGAACTACGATCTGCTCGCCCAACGCTGGGTGCGCTACGGTTATGTCTACCCGTTCGGCGAGGCCATTGCGGGTGTTCTCATGGTCGCGGGCGCTTTGGTCTGGATCAGCGCGCCGATAGCGCTCTTTATCGGCACGATCGGCGCGGTGTCCGTCTTCAAGGCCGTCTACATCGACAAACGGGAGCTCAAATGCGCCTGCGTTGGCGGGGCGTCGAACGTGCCTCTGGGGTTCGTCTCGCTCACGGAGAACTTGATGATGATCTTCATGGGCCTCTGGATGCCCGCGCGGGCGTTCGGATGGTTTTGAAGCGGATGTAACACTTGCATCCCATTTCTAATCCGAAGCGATGCTGCGGGTCGCGGCAGCGTCCAACGCGTCGAGAACCGAAGCCGGGGTCAGCACTTCTGACAGCGCGATGCCCGAAGGGGCACCGGGACCGAATACAATATTGAACGGGATTCCATAGCGATTGTGCCGCTCAAGAAACCGCGAGATGGTATCGTCTGGGCGGGTCCAGTCCGCTTGCATGGCAATCACCGTCCCATCCCGCAAGCGGTCCAGCACAGGACTTCTGTCAAGCACCAGGGATTTGTTGGCTTTGCATGTCAGGCACCAGTCAGCCGTGACATCCACGAACACGACACGTCCTTCGGAAACATGCCGGGCGATGTTCTGAACTTCGAAGGCTTGCCAATGTGATGGCGCATTCGCCGTCGCGTCCGGACGCTCGGGCGATGCGATCAGGCCGGCGCTCAGGACCGCACCCAGAAAGGAGATCGTCAGGAACACGCGGCGCAACATCGGCTTTGGCCACTGCACAGAGGCGCCCAAGACCAAGGCTGCAGTTGCTGCAAACACCCCCGCGGCCGCAAGCGCGCCTGCCACGCCGACCAGAACGAACAGGAGCCAGATTGCCGTCGCCAACAAAAGACAGCCGAGACCGGCTCTGACAAAGAGCATCCAGCGGCCCGGCCGGGGCAGAAGATAGACCCATTCGGGGCGTGCGGCGATCACCAGATAGGGGAGGGCCAATCCAAGGCCGAGGGCCGTGAAAATCACGGCAACGTCCAGGGGTGTCCCTGCGAGGGCGAAGGTGATCGCAGTCCCGAGGAAGGGTGCGGAGCAAGGCGTTGCAAGGACAGCAGCGAGGAAACCTGTGCCGAAATCCGCCGCGTATCCAGATCCTGCGCTGCCGGCTCCCAAGCGGTCCTGCACGGCCTGCGGCAAGGCTATTTCAAAAGCACCGAAGAGGTTTGCCGCGAAGATTACGATCACGACAAACATGAGACTCACGAAAATGGGGTTCTGAAACTGCATGCCCCAGCCGATCGAGACTCCAACCCATTGGAGCGCCAGCAAGACCGCCGCTAGACCCCAAACGAATGTCAGAACACCGAAGGCGGACACCAGAAATCCTTTGCGGGTGATGTCCCGCGATTGGCCGGATGCTTTGAGCACGGAGGCGAGCTTGATCGACAGAACTGGCAAAACGCAGGGCATCACATTCAGGATCAACCCACCCAGAAAGGCAATGCCAGCCACGGCAATCAGCTTGAGAAGACCTGCCTGCGCACCAGCAATGACGTAGGGAGGGGCAGGGGCCTCCGTGGTGAGCAATACGGGGGACGTCACCGCGCGCGCCGTATCCGTGATCGTGATCAAAGGGGCTGGATGTTCCTCGGACCAGGCATTGATCGGGATTTGCGCCCAGAGTTCCGTTCGGTCTTGGTTGAGGCGGATATCCGGCTTGCCGAAAGTGACGAGCGGGCCGAACTCCGGAAAGACATCAACGTCCCGGAATGCGCGTGTGCTCCGTGCGGTCACAGTCAGCGCGGATGCTTGATCGTCAATGGCCGCACTAGAGATCCGGATGTCGCTATCTTCAGGACCCAGCGGAACGCGGTCGACAAACCTGGCGATAATATCGGCCGAACCCGTGTCGATTCCAACGCCCTCGGGCAGCGCCAGTGACAAAGCGAAATCGTGGGGCACGCAAACGTCTGAACAAGTGAGCAAGGAAACCCGAGCGCGCAAGTTGAGCGCTTCACCCGCTGTCTCCAAGGTCGCGCGGAGCGGCAGGGCAACCTGATTGGCATAGCCGAAATTCTCGATCCCGAAGGCCTCATAGCGCTCCGGTGCGGGCCAGAGGATGTCCACGGAGCTGAGATTCGAGGACCCGGCCCAATCGAGGGCAGGAGCCAGCCCAACCTCTCCAGGCGTTCGCCAATATCCCTTCCATCCCTCCCCAAATTCCAGGGCCAATCCAAGCGAAACGGAGGCGGCGTCCGGGGCAATTCCATCCTCTGCCGAAATCAGGCGCGCTGTAACGGCGGGGTTTGAAAACACCTCTGATTCTGCGGCTGAGGCGGGCTGACCCAAAACGCCACCGAACCAAATGATAGTCAGGATCAGGATCCACCTGCCGATATGGAAGCGCTTTCGCATGCTCAGCGCAAAGAGGCAGGCAAATGGGTGAGCGCCATGCTGAGATCGGTTGTTGGCAAACCGCGGGCAATCCAACCCGGACCTCTACGTGAGCCAAGCATGCCTTCCGAGACGTCGATGAAGCCCGCATATCCGGCCCGTGTGAGGGCGGCCAACAGCCGAGCGCTGCGGCCTCCGGTTGCGCAAATCAGAGCGACGGGCCTTGTGTGTGAGAGGTCCCGCGCCGCAAAGAGCCGCTCCTCGAAACGGTCTTCATGCATGCTGATTGGCCAGGCCCCTTCAGCGAGGCCTGTGTCCTGCCACTCCGGGCGGGATCTGACATCGATCAAGGAGATGTCGCCATCTGCCAGTGCGGCAGCCGCCTCAGGCGCAGACCAGACCGTCCGGGTCGCAGCCGCAGACAGTCCCGGGGCGAGGGTCAAAGCCGATGACAAAAGCAGGAAACGCCGTCTATGCATCTTGCACCCAGAGTGCGCCGCCTACGGCGGGTCGCGAGAAAGACCGCGCCGACACCGCATTATGCTGAACGACAGGCAATATCCCAACCCTCCTCGCGTTCGAGATCGATGATTTGTCGGATCATCTTATCGCTGATCTGGCCTTGGACGACGGTGCGGCCGATCACGAGCGCCGGTGTCCCGACAAAGGCAAACACACGGGCAAGGGCCGCACTGTTTTCGAGCTCTCGCGCAATATCGGCGCTGTTCATGTCGCCGATCAACTGTGCGCTGTCGACACCGAGATCATCCGACAAGCGGACGAGATACTCCTCTGATGCCTGAAACGGGGTCGTCATCAATCGCTCATGGAACGTGACATAAGCCCCTTGTCGTTTTGCCGCCAACGCGGCCTTGGCGGCCAGGTTCGAACTGTCCCCAAGCAGCGGAAGCTCGTGCCATGCAACGGCAACCTGGTCGGGCATGTCCTCTGTCATGCCCGCCAGGCGCTTGGTCTGCACCCGGCAGAAGGGACAATAGTAGTCTGAGAAAGAGGCGAGCGGCACGATAGATGCCGTAGCGTCCAGTTCACCATAGAGTGCATCACACAGGTCTGCTGACACTCTCTTCAACGCCGCAGCTTTCTGCGCTGTCACGTCGGCACTCTGCGTGGTGCCCAAACCCACAAAGGGGTCAAACCCACCCGACGTTTCGCCCGCAACGTATTTTCTAAATCCAGCCGGTTGATCGAGAGGTTCGAGCTCCAGCGTTTCCGGCAACAAAGCAGGGAGGTTCCTCAAAGCAACATAGCCAACGCCGATGGCGGCTATCGTGAGAAGGGTCGACCGCTTTTTTGCATCCATCTCGCTAAGGGACCAACTTCGTTGACTAAATAATCATGCGCTACTCCGACTACCGTGGGCCTTTTCCCGCCGTCAACTTTACATTCCGATACAAATCTTCTCGCGCGAAGTTCTTGCCGCACCCTGTGAACAAAGCTACGTCAGCGTCACAATGGTGTCAGGTGTCTCATATTTCCTGCGGTTCGCAACCGTGCTCAGCCTATGCATTGCGTTGGTTATGCCCGGCGTCATGGCTATGGCCGGCACAGCAGCTGCAGTTCCTCATGATCACAGCGGCCACCAGGCAATGAGCATCGCGCACACCGCAAGTAACCAAATGGACGTGACCCATGTCCATTCGGCGATGCACGCATCGCAGCCCGAGACCCAAGTCTTGCACGGCAGCGACTGCCACACGGCTCTGTGCTGCCACATCGATGCGAAATATGACGGTGTCGATGCATCGACATACGACCCGCAGCCGAGCGATGCTGTTGACGCCCTTCCACGCTGGTCGACATCTCTGACACTGAGCGCACCCGACCGTCCACCCCGCCTCTCCTAAAACGTCACCGCCTGCCTATCAGCGGGCATTGGTTCGTTTTGCCTGACGCATGGAGCGTCAGCGACTGGAGGTTTCTATGCGCGGACGATATGCGGCGCTTTCTGTTCTGGCTCTGGCGGGGGGCCTGGCGGGAGGCGTCTATCTTGAGAGGATCTACCTGAACCCAGCAGAGCAAGCTGGCTCCGCAGGCCCGGATATCCTCTATTGGGTCGCCCCCATGGATGCGAATTTCCGCAGGGACGGGCCTGGAAAGTCGCCCATGGGCATGGATCTGGTCCCCGTTTATGCGGGACAGGAACCTTCCGGGGACCCGCAAGAAGTTTCGCTGGACGCAGCGGAAATCAATGCCATCGGGGTACGCACTGCCATTGCGCGCATGACGGATGTGGCCCCACGGATCGAAACGGTGGGGTTTGTCGGCTATGACGAGCACCTCACCAGCCATGTGCACACGCGTGTCGAGGGATGGATCGAACGACTGGAAGTGCGCGCCGTTGGCGACAGGGTGTCTGAACAGCAGGTGCTCTTTGAGCTGTTTTCACCTCTCATAGCCGCGGCAACGGGCGACCTTGTCCGTGCGGTCGAAGATGGGAATCCACGCATTCTGGAGGCCGCGCGCAGCAAACTCATGAGCCACGGCATGTCCGCACGCCAGGTGGCTGACATCGAGGCTGGCGGCGAACTCGTTCGTAATATTCAGATCGAAGCCCCACAGGAGGGCGTCGTAATCGCCTTGAACGCCGCGGATGGCATGTATCTTCAACCGGGGACTCTTGCGTTTTCGGTGGCCGACCTCAGTCGGGTTTGGCTGATCGTCGACGTTTTCGAACGCGATATCGCGAGGCTTTCAGAGGACATGCGCGCCGTCGCGCGGTTCGAACACTTGCCGGGACGCATTTTCGAAGGCGAGATCGACTATATCTACCCCGAGCTCGATCCCCAGACCCGAACGCTGCCGGTCAGACTGCGCTTTGACAACTCGGACGGCGTGCTCCGCCCCGGCATGTTTGGCAGTGTCAGTCTAACCCCGAACGAGAGCAGAACGGTCCTGACAGTCCCGTCGGAAGCGCTGATCCGGACGGGTGCGGCGGAGCGGGTCATTCTTGCCACGGGCGAGGGCACATTCAGACCAAGGCTTGTCACCACAGGCCTGCGCGACAACTTCGGCGAGGGTGGGCGGACCGAAATCCTTCAGGGCTTGGGACCCGGTGAAGAGGTGGTCGCCTCCGCTCAGTTCCTGATCGACAGCGAAAGCGCGCTCAGCGCAGGTTTCATGCGCATGGCACCAACCGATGCCGAGCCCGCCATGGGCAAAGGCGTCCTTGTCTCTCTTGATCGCGAAAATCGCATTGCGACCGTGCGCCATGACGCGCTGATCAGTCTGGATTGGCCTGCGATGACATCGGAGTTTCCGGTGCGTTCGGATGTTGCGCTTGATCGGCTAGAAGAGGGGGCGGAAGTCGCCTTCACCGCAGCTCGCGGCGCTGACGGTTTGCTCAGCTTGTTGGAATTGAGCCCTGACGACGGCGTGGCCGCGACCGGCACAGGCTTGGCCAAAGCGGTGACGCCAGACGGCAAACTGACCCTTGAACACGGGCCGATTGCGGCACTCGGTTGGCCTGCGATGACCATGGACTTACCTGTAGACGGCGTCGAACTTGGCGACGTACCGATTGATCAGCCCATCGAGTTTGACCTCGCCGCTGATGAAAGCGGTATGTTCTCAATCATTGCGGTGCGCGCCGAGGGGTCAGACCCGGCTGAAACCGCTGATCCGGAAATGGCGACGATGAAGTCCGCGCCCGCGATTGTTGTTGCGGGCACGATTGAAGCCATCAATGCCGACACGGGCATGGCCACGATCACACATGGGCCCATGAAAGAAATTGGCATGCCCGGCATGACCATGGATTTCGCCGTTGATGAGGCCCTTGATCTGGCCAGTCTCGCAACCGGAGCGGAAATGACGCTTACCTTTGCCCGGCCGGATGGCATGAATATGGTTTTGTCCGCGGCAGAGCCCGCGACACCGCCGATGCAAGTTGCAGGCAAAATCAACAGCATAGATGCCACGGCGCGCACAGCGAATGTGACACACGGGCCTATGAGGGAAATCGGCATGCCCGGCATGACCATGGACTTTGCTCTGGACGATGCACTTGATCCCACACAGCTCCCGGTTGGGACAGATCTCACACTTTTGCTGCACCGCAATCCCGATTTCTCGATGACGATCGTTGATGTGGCCCTTGATGGGAGCGTCACACAGTGATCCCCGCCATCATCAAAGGCTCCATCGCCAATAGGTTCATCATCCTGGTCCTCGCGTTCATGATGGGAGCTGTCGGTATCTGGGCGATCCGGGAAACCCCGGTCGATGCCATCCCGGACCTGTCGGATGTTCAGGTCATCGTGCGCACGCCCTATCCCGGACAGGCACCCCAGGTCGTCGAGAACCAGATCACCTATCCGCTCGCCACCGCAATGCTGGCCGTGCCCGGCGCGCAGGACGTGCGTGGCTTTTCCTTTTTTGGCGACAGCTTTGTCTACATCGTCTTCGAAGACGGGACGGACCTGTATTGGGCGCGATCCCGGGTGCTGGAATATCTCGGCCAGATCACAGGCAGCCTGCCCGAAGGCGTCTCTCCTCAGCTTGGACCAGACGCGACTGGTGTCGGATGGATCTACCAGTATGCGTTGATTGAT
The DNA here is from genome assembly GCA_964478505.1 of uncultured Loktanella sp. Lineage (GTDB taxonomy): Bacteria > Pseudomonadota > Alphaproteobacteria > Rhodobacterales > Rhodobacteraceae > Yoonia. Next base: position 3,966 of record CAYZKE010000047.1, on the reverse strand, counting down.
CGAACCGGGAACCATGACCTGGCACAGCTCAGAACGCTGCAGGACTGGTTTCTGAAATATGAATTGCAGGCGGTGGATGGGGTCTCGGAAGTCGCTACCATCGGCGGCATGGTCAAGCAGTATCAGGTCGTTGTCGACCCGAACAAGCTGCGCGCCTACGACATCACGCTTGCTCAGCTGCGCAATGCCATTCAGGCCGCCAATCGCGAGACCGGCGGCAGTGTGATCGAAATGGGCGAAGCCGAGTTCATGGTGCGCTCGTCAGGCTATGTCGACGAGGTCTCAGACCTCGCGAGCGCACCCCTGATGATCAACGAGCGCGGCGCGGCGCTGACGCTGGGAGATGTGGCTGACATTCGGCTTGGCCCCGAAATGCGCCGTGGGGTAGGGGAGTTTGACGGGCTGGGCGATGCGGTCGGCGGCGTTGTCATACTTCGATGGGGCGGGAATGCGCTGGCGACCATCAAGGCGGTCGAGGCCCGCATCGACGAGTTGCGCGTGAACCTGCCGGACGGCGTCGAGATCGTGACGACCTATGATCGCTCCGGCGTTATCGAACGGGCCATTGAAAATCTCCAAAAGAAACTGACGCAAGAGTTCATTGTCGTCGTGTTGGTCTGCGCGGCGTTTCTCCTGCATTTGCGGTCCTCGCTGGTCATCTTGCTGTCCCTGCCACTCGGCATCTTCGCCGCCTTCATCCTGATGAAGGCGCAGGGCGTGAATGCGAACATCATGTCGCTTGGCGGGATCGCCATTGCGATCGGCGCGATGGTCGATGCCTCAATCGTTATGATCGAGGCGATGCATAGGCGGTTGGAGAAGGAAAAACTCACCTCCGAAAACCGATGGCGGATCGTGCAGGAATGCGCCTCAGAAGTTGGCCCCGCGCTGTTCTATTCCCTCGCGATCATCACGGTCAGTTTCCTGCCGGTCTTTGTGCTGGAGAACCAGGAGGGGCGCCTGTTCGCGCCGCTCGCCTATACAAAAACCTATGCCATGGCGGCCGCCGCGATCCTCTCCATCACATTGGTGCCGGTCCTCATGGGGTATTTTGTGCGCGGCCGCATCTTGCCCGAGCGCAAAAACCCTCTCAATCGGATCGTGGTCTTTGTCTACCGGCCATTCCTTGATGCCGCCATCGCATGGCCCTGGGCGACGACGGTTTTGGCGGGGGCTCTGGTCGCCTCAATGTGGTACCCCTACCAGCGCATTGGCTCGGAATTCATGCCTGAGCTGAACGAAGGCGATTTCCTCTACATGCCAAGCTTCTACCCCGGCATTTCCACGGGCAAGGCGCGGGAGGTCTTGCAGCAGACCAATCGATTGATCGCGACCGTCCCGGAGGTCGAGACCGTGCACGGCAAGGTCGGGCGCGCAGAGACAGCCACGGATCCGGCTCCTCTGACGATGGTCGAGACCACGATCCAGCTAAAGCCCGAGGCCGAATGGCGTCCCGGCATGACGATGGAAAAGATACGGGACGAGCTTGACCGCATCGTCCAGGTCCCGGGCGTCACAAACGTCTGGATTCAGCCGATCAAGAACCGCATCGACATGCTTGCCACGGGCATCCGCACCCCGGTGGGCGTCAAGATTTCAGGCGCGGATCTCGAGGTCATCACTGAGATCGGCATCGAGGTGGAGCGCGCCGTCGGTGACATCGACGGGACCGCATCAGCCTATGCCGAACGACCGATCGGCGGAAGGTTCATCGAGATTGACGTCAATCGGGATGCCGCGGCCCGCTACATGATGAGCGTCCGAGACGTGCAGGATGTGGTGCAAACAGCGATCGGCGGCATGCAGGTGTCTGAGTCTGTCGAAGGATTGGAGCGCTTCCCGATCAACCTGCGCTACCCCCAGGCTTGGCGCAACAGCCCCGAACGCCTCGAAAACCTGCCCGTGGTGACGCCCTCAGGTGCGCATGTTCCGCTCAGCGCTCTTGCCGACATCCGTATCGTAGACGGCCCTGGCATGATCCGCTCGGAGAATGCCCGACGCACAGGCTTTGTCTTCATCGACATCACGGGTCGCGACCTTGGGGGCTATGTCGCCGAGGCAAGGGAGAAGGTGGCAGAGGAGGTAAGTCTGCCATCCGGCTACTCCCTGACATGGTCGGGTCAGTACGAATATATTGAGCGCATGCAGGAAAGGCTGGCCATCGTTGCGCCAGCGACCCTTCTCATCATCACGCTGATGCTCTTTCTGGCGTTCAACCGGGTGATCGAAGTCGGTATCATTCTTGCAGCCCTTCCGGTCGCCCTGGCCGGCGGCGTTTGGTTCCTGTGGTATCTCAGTTTCGATATCTCAATCGCTGTCCTTGTGGGCTTCATCGCTCTCGCGGGCGTCGCGGTGGAAACCGCCATTGTCATGCTGCTTTACCTCAACCTTGCTTGGGAAAAACGGCGCAGCCTTGCAAAATCAGAAACGCGAAAACTGACAAAAGACGATATCGAAGAAGCAGTATTCGAAGGTGCTGTGTTGCGGGTGCGCCCGAAGGTGATGACCGTCGCCACGATCTTCGCAGCCCTTATTCCGATCATGTACGGCACTGGGACCGGCTCCGAGATCATGCAGCGGATCGCCGCTCCCATGATTGGGGGAATGGTCACTGCCACACTGCTCACACTCTTTGTGATCCCGTCCATCTTCGTGATCTGGAAGCGGCTCGCGCTCCGACGCGTGAACCGTGAAATCACGAACCCCGTTCCGCAGCCCAGTGATGCTGTGCCTGCTGAATAGCACCACCTTTATCCAATCATCAGGGAGATTCCGATGAAACAACTCACTTCAACACTTGCGATACTTGCCCTCTCCACATCCGTGGGCTTCGCGCAAATGAACCACAACATGGATCATTCGAACATGCCCATGTCCGACGAGCAAATGGAGGGCGCGGTTCACACAAAGGCCGTCGTGAACTCCATTGATGAGGGTACGGCCAATGTCAGCCATGATCCAATTCCGGAAATCGGCTGGCCCGCCATGACCATGGATTTGCCGGTCCTCGACAACGCCCAAATGATGGGTGACGTGGCCGCTGGAGACGAAGTCACGTTGATGTTGGTCCAGGGCGAAGACGGCATGTACGCCATTGGGGCCATCATGCCGAACTGATGGGTTTGCCGCGGTCTGCAGTCTTCGGGCTGACGATCGCGGCATCCCTGACCACAAATGGCGCGAGATGCTCCGCATCAATATCGAAGGAGAACCCATGACGGCATCAGCAAAGCAAATTGGCGCAGTCGCTGCGGCCGGATCGGCAGTGTTGCTCATGGCAGCTTTCGTGTTTCAGGCATTAGGCTATGCGCCCTGCGCGATGTGTCTCTGGCAACGATATCCTCATGGTGTTGCGATGGGTGTTGGTCTGCTCTTGCTCATCGGCCTGCCCGTCTTGCCGCTCTTGGTGGTCGGTGCTGCTTCGGCAGCAACAACTGCGGCCCTTGGTCTCTTTCACACCGGCGTCGAACGGGACTGGTGGGAAGGGCCGACCTCTTGCACAGGCTCAGGGCTCGATATGTCGAACCTATCGGGTGCTGATCTTCTTCCGTCAGCGACCAGAGGACCATCAACGCTGGTGATGTGTGACGAAGTTGCGTGGGAATTTCTGACCCTGTCGATGGCAAGTTGGAACGCGCTTTGGAGCGCCGCACTTGCGGGCCTTTGGCTGGTCGCCCTTGCGCAACAAATGCGCAACCCCCGCTCGAAAAGTCCCTATCCGGCGACCTAGCCTTGCAGATGCGCGATGAGTTCCGCGATAAGTGTCAATGATACCACTGCGAGAAGAAGAGTAAGCAGAGCGAGTACTGCCACGCCGGATTTCTGTGGAAAGAGCCCGACAAGTGGGCGCAGGCTCGCCGACTGCTTGATCGCTGACACATACAAAGGCAACGCGCTCACCATCGTGGCATAGAGATAGACACCCGAGATGTTTTCAAAGAACGCAGAGCGCGCCAGCGTCGGCGC
>CAYZKE010000046.1:0-11851 GCA_964478505.1 uncultured Loktanella sp. | reverse complement strand
CCGAAAAAATGGTCATCAAAAAGTACGATCCCGTTGTGCGCAAGCACGTCGAGTACAAGGAAGGCAAGATCAAGTAATTGATCGCCTGACCTGTGAGTGATCTGGCCGCGCATCTTGCGCGGCCTTTTTGTTTGTCAAAACCCCAGAAGCGTAAGGGCAAGGATCAGGATCAACGCGACCTGTGCCGCCAGCGTCAGCCACATGCCGAAAAACCGGAACCGCCAGTGGGTGCCGTGGACAGCAAAGTAGATGCCATGTAGGGCGCGCCCGACGATAAGCGCCATGGCAGCGAGGATCAGGAGGGCTTGCGATGCTCCCTGAATCTCGGCCAACGCCATCAGGATGAGGGCAATGGGCAGTTGCTCGACCGCATTTGCATGGCCCCGGATAGCCTTGGCCAAGATGCGATCATCATTATCCCCCAAGACCACGCCACCGCGTCTGCGTAACTGAATGACCTTGATCGTCAGCATCAGGATCAGAAGCCCCGCCAAAATGGCGGTGACCGATGTAATGGGCAAGGAAGTCATGGGTGGCTTTCGGGCAAAGAAAAAGGGCTGATGTTGCCATCAGCCCTCAAATCATTCTGTAGTGCAATGCTTATTCGCGGTTGCCGAACAGCTGCAGCAGGAACATGAACATGTTGATGAAGTCCAGATACAGGTTCAACGCACCCATGATCGCAGACTTCGCCAGCCACTCCTGATCGCCATGTGCGGCATGTGCGATGTAGTCATTCTTGATCTTCTGTGTGTCATAGGCTGTGAGGCCCGCGAAAATCAGCACACCGAGGATCGAGATTGCAAACATAATTGCAGGTGACTGCAGGAAGATGTTGACGATCATCGCCACCACCAGACCGATCACACCCATGATCAGGAATGCGCCCCAGCCGGAGATGTCTTTCTTCGTGGTATAGCCGTAGAGGCTCAGACCCGCGAAGGCGATCGACGTGATCAAAAAGACGTTTGCGATCGACAGGCCGGTGAAGGCCACGAAAATCCATGCCATCGACAGGCCCATGACTGCTGCGAAAGCATAGAAGAACGTTTGTGCAGCGGCCGCGGAGAAACGGTTGATCATAGCGCCAAAGCCAAAGACCATTGCAAGCGGCGCAAACATCACGATCCAGCCAAGAATGTTTGGTGCCAGCGTGACCGGATCACGGAAGATCCCGAGCAGGACAGGCGATGTACCTACGGCCCACGCGACAGCAAATGTGATCAGCATGCCCACGGACATTGTGCCGTAGACTTTATTCATATGGGCGCGAAGACCCTCGTCGATTGCGGCCGTGCGTACTCCGCCAGCCGTTCTAATTGTATCGTATTGAGCCATTTGGACCTCCAAATTAAACAGCGGCGCCGCAAAACGGCATCCTTGCTGTCGATATTGGCAGGTGCCCCTGCATTTTCAAGACTTCGCAGGGGCGTTTTGCGTATTTCTGACCAATTTGGGCGAGAATGTCGCAGGTCAGGTTCGTACGCCTGCTAGTTGCGCCAGTGCAGCGGTGCATTCCAGACGGGTTTTTGGGCCTCCACAACGGCCTCTGTGCGTGAAATCCCGATGTCTGCCAGCATATGGTCATCCAAAGCGCGCAGCTGGCGGCGCTGGCGCGATAGGGCGATCATGTCGCGCAGGCTATCTACGACAGAGCGTGGCTTGGATTGGCAGTTTGGGTGCAGGGCGGTGGAGCGGATTGAAAGTGTCATAGCATTCTCTCTCGTGATGTTTTGTCTCGTTTCTATTCTATTGCTTGATATATGGAGATATTGTGTCCATAATGAAAATGAATAGTTTTGAAGTGAAGCATCAAGGATTGTGATATGGCGCGAAACCTCGATCTGACAGCCCTCCGCTCTTTTGTGGCGGTCTCGGACGCGGGTGGTGTGACCCGTGCTGCGGGTATGCTGAACCTGACTCAATCCGCCGTTTCGATGCAGCTCAAGCGATTGGAAGAATCGCTGAATGTTGCGTTACTTGACCGGACCGCGCGGACGATCGCGCTGACGCCGGCGGGCGAACAGCTTTTGGGCTATGCGCGGTCGATGCTGGCAACCAATGACGAGATTTTGAACCGCCTGACTGCGACTGAATTTGAGGGGGAACTCAAATTAGGGGTGCCGCATGACATCATCTACCCTGTCATCCCCGCCGTGCTGAAACGCTTTGCCGCAGAATTTCCGCGCATGCAGGTGCGTCTGATTTCCGCGCCGACCCGCAAACTCTTGGCAATGCACGGGCGCGGTGAGGTTGATCTGATCCTCACGACCGAGGAAACCTGTGGTCCGGGGGGGCAGGTTCTGATCGCACTGCCGCTGATCTGGATCGGTGCAGAAGATGGCGTGGCGTGGCGCAGACGCCCCCTGCCTGTAGCTTTTTGCAAGAACTGTATCTTCCGAAGTGGCGTTTTGCAGGCGCTGAATGCGGATGGAATCGATTGGAACATGGCGGTTGATTCCGATCACGACAGTGCCATCGAGGCCGCAGTCAGTGCCGATCTTGCCGTGCATGTGTCGCTGAAGGGGTGCTTGCCGCCACATACCGTGCCGGTTGAACATGGCGGGCTATTGCCCGCGCTGAAGCCTCAGAACATCAATCTTTACGTTCTCAAGCCCGAAGATCAGCCAAGTCAGGCGATGGCCCGGATTATCCAGCACTGCTATGATGCGCCGCGCCTCGCGCCGCAATTGCTTACGGCGTAACGACGACTTTGCCGGTGGATTTGCGGCTGCGCATCAGCTCCAGCGCGTCGGCAGCCTGATCAAGCGGCAGCGTATGGCTGATGTGGGGTTTGAGTTTGCCTGCTGCGTGCCAGTCCATCAGTTCTGACAGACTCTCTGTCAGGGCCTCTGGGTTGAAGGCCAGATAACCGCCCCAGTAGAACCCGATGACCGAGATATTCTTCACCAGAATGATATTTGCGGGGATCTGTGGCACCTCGCCGCTGGCAAAACCGATGATGATCACCCGCGCTTCACGGTTGCATGCGCCAAGGGCGGCCTTGAACGCAGCCCCGCCCACCGGATCGTAAACCACATCTGCACCGCCGAGTGCTTTGACGGCGGTCTTGATGTCGTCGGTGTCACTGTCAATCAGATGGTCTGCACCGGCCGCCTTGGCAACCGCCAGTTTGTCCGCACCGCGGGCCACGGCGATGACTGTGGCGCCCATAGCCTTGCCGATCTCGACCGCCGTCAACCCGACACCACCTGCGGCGCCCAGCACCAACAGTGTCTCGCCTTCTTGCAGGCGGGCGCGGCGGGAAAGTGCAAGATGTGACGTGCCGTAGGCCACCATAAAACCTGCCGCGATCACGTCCGGCATCGTGTCCGGCACCGGTCGGCAAAGAGCGGCGGGAAAAAGCCCCTTCTCGGCCAAGCCCCCCTGACCCCCAAAGACAGCGACCCGTGTGCCGACGCTTGGTGACGTCACATCGTCACCTGTCGCGATGACGGTGCCACAAACCTCCATACCCAAGGTGAAGGGTGTGGCGGGCGTATCCTGATAGGTGCCTTTCGCCATCAGCAGATCGGCGAAATTCAAACCGCACGCGGCAATGTCGAGCAAGACCTCGCCGCGTCCAGGTGTGGGGACGTCCAAATCCCGCAACGTAGGGGGCGCGTCGAATGAGGTGACTTGAAATGCGCGCATGGCATGCGATTCCTTCTGAATATTGGCTTGACGTAACTTATCGGTGCCGCGACCGCATTTGTAAAATTGCTTAGAAATACGGCTGAATGTCTAAAAGTGATCCCGCGAACCTGTCTTTAAGGTCAGGATGCGCCATGCAACCGTTGCGTGTTCTTGGGGAATGCTATTTTGCCGTTGATTAGAGATCGCTTGCAGTGCCATTATCCGGACTGCGGCGCGCAACCATAGATTGTGGCGCACTGTTGCCATGGTCTTTCGCAAAAGAGGTAGACAGCATGAAGCATCCCGTTGACGTTCATGTCGGAAAACGGATCCGCCATCGGCGCTGGATGAATGGCACAACACAACAACAGCTTGCAGAGGCGGTTGGTATCAAGTTCCAGCAAATCCAGAAGTATGAAACAGGCATGAACCGCGTGAGTGCATCCCGCCTTTGGGATATTTCTAAAGTATTGGGCGTCGATGTTTCTTTCTTCTTCGAGGGTCTCGAAGTTGATCAAGATGCGGCGCCAAATACGTCGGATATGCCTGCTGACATCCTGACCGATAAAGAAGCGCTCGAATTGCTGCGCTCTTACTACGCGATCCCCGAGAACCAGCGCCGGCGCCTGTTTGATCTCGCCCGCGTGTTGAGTGAAGCGGCCTAGACCACGACTTGACCTGCCATACTGCGCCGCGATACCGCCAATGGGACAGCGGCGCAGATGAAGGGTCCATCCTGATGACAGTCTCAAAAACAACCCAAACGGAACTGATCCGTGTGGCCCATGCGCTTGCTGATGCCGCGCGGCCGGTCACATTGGCGCATTTCCGCGCAACGGGTCTGGCGGCGGACAACAAGGACGCGGCGGGCTTTGATCCGGTGACAATCGCCGACCGCGGCGCAGAAGAGGCGATGCGGGCAGTCCTTGCCACGGTGCGCCCAGATGATGCGATTTTGGGTGAAGAGCACGGCTTCAAGGCTGGCACCTCAGGATTGACGTGGGTCCTTGATCCCATTGACGGCACGCGCGGGTATATCAGCGGGACACCGACATGGGGTGTGCTGATCTCGGTCAGGGACGACAGCGGACCGCTTTTTGGCGTGATCGACCAGCCCTATATCGGTGAACGCTTTGCCGGTGGGTTCGGTATTGCCGAAGTGCATGGACCGCAAGGCGCGGCCGCTTTGCAGTGCCGTGCGCCACGGCCACTGGCGCAGGCCACCGTGCTGACGACATTTCCCGAAGTCGGCACGCCCGACGAAGGGGCCGCCTTTCATGCTGTTGCCCGCCATGCGCAGTTAACCCGCTATGGTATGGATTGCTATGCCTATGCGCTTTTGGCGGCGGGCCAGGTTGATCTGGTCATCGAGGCGGGTTTGAACGCCTATGACATTCAGGCACCGATTGCAGTGATTCAGGCCGCAGGCGGGATCGTCACCGACTGGTCCGGCGCGCCCGTGCATGAGGGCGGACAGGTGATCGCCGCCGCAAACCCCGCGATCCATGCCGAGGCTTTGGCTATTCTGGGGCAGAGCATGCATGGCTGAAACCCTGATCAAACATGCCGATCACATCATCACGATGGATGACCAACGGCATGCGTTGCAGGGTGCGGACATTCTTTTGCGCGCTGGTGCCGTTGCCGCGATTGGCCAGAACCTTAAGGCGGACGGGGCGGCTGTTTTCCACGCCAAGGGCAAGATCATCACCCCCGGTCTGGTGAATACACACCACCACCTTTACCAAACGCTGACACGTGCTGTCCCCGGCGCGCAGGATGCGTTGCTCTTTGGCTGGCTCCAGCGGCTTTACCCGATCTGGGCGCGTTTTGGCCCCGAAGAGATGTTCGTCTCGGCCCAAGTGGGCCTCGCCGAGCTGGCACTGTCGGGCTGTACACTGACATCCGATCATCTTTACCTTTACCCCAACGGGGCGCGTCTGGATGACACAATCGCCGCTGCCCAGGAAATCGGGCTGCGCTTTCACGCCACGCGCGGCGCGATGAGCATTGGCGAAAGCGACGGTGGGTTGCCCCCCGATGCGCTGGTCGAGAACGAGGACCATATCCTTGAGGACAGTATCCGGGTGATTGACGCGTTCCATGATGCAAGCGCCGGTGCGATGATCCGCGTGGGCGTGGCCCCTTGCAGCCCGTTTTCGGTGACGCGGGATCTGATGCGCAACGCGGCCATTCTGGCCCGCGACAAGGGCGTGATGATGCATACCCATTTGGCCGAAAACGATGAGGACATCGCCTATTCTCTCGAAAAATTCGGCTGCCGTCCGGGGCAATATGCCGAGGACCTTGGCTGGACGGGTGACGATGTCTGGCACGCGCATTGCGTAAAACTGGACGGGCATGAGATTGATCTTTTTGCGCGCAGCCGCACAGGTGTCGCCCATTGTCCATGCTCGAACTGCCGCCTTGGATCAGGCATTGCCCCGGTGCGCCAGATGCGGGACGCGGGCGTGCCTGTGGGCTTGGGGGTGGATGGTTCTGCGAGCAATGACATCGGGAACCTCGTCGCAGAGGCCCGTCAGGCCATGCTCTTGCAGCGGGTGCAGAACGGGGCCGATGCGATGTCGGCACGTGAGGCGCTTGAGATTGCCACCCGCGGCGGCGCACAGGTCCTTGGGCGCGATGACTGCGGACAGATTGCTTTCGGCAAACGCGCCGATCTCGCAATCTGGGATGCCAATGTGATCGAGAATGCCGGATCATGGGATCCGGTAGCCTTGCTGTTGGCAGGGCCGATGAAGGTGGATGCGCTGTTTGTGGAAGGACAGCAGATCGTGTCGGAGGGACAGATGACGTCCGTTGACCTGCCAAAGATCATCGCACGGCAAAACGCTCTCGCGCGAAAACTCGCCGGGTTGTAAATGGCGCCGCAATTTGGCCATATTGCAAAGCGACCAATCAGATCTCCGGTTTTCACTCTCACTCTGGATGGTCATGAAGATTAAACTCCTCTGTTGCGCGTTGGCCTTCATGGCCGCGTGCAACACCACCACTCTATCACAACCGGCCACGATTCAGGTCTCTTCGTCTTCGTCGAGCTTTGGATCAGGGTTCGCTGCACACCTGAACCTGTTCCGTGCACGGCAGGGGCTCGGTCCGTTGCAGGCAAATCCTGCATTGTCCCGCGCCGCCCAAGCGCATGCCGAAGACATGGCGCGACGCGGTTATTTCTCGCATCAGGCCCCGAACGGTCCCAACGGGCGTAGCTTTGTGCAGCGGGCGCGTGCGGGTGGCTGTGCGATGCGCAGCGGCGCCGAGAATATCGCCAGTGGACAGCGGTCACAGGCAGAGGTTCTTACCGATTGGCAAAACTCGCGCGGCCATCGGCGCAACTTGCTGGGGCGCAACTATACGCAATACGGGCTGGGCCGGTCCGGCAATGTCTGGGTGCTGAAACTGGCTGCAAGCTGCTAGCGCGCCTGCCTGACACCTGCGATCCACACGTCCCGCACCGCGCGGTCGTCGCCCATCATGATCGTCGGAAAAAGAGCATCCCAAATGTCGGCGGCACGGTCCGCACGTTGGCGAATGGCTGGCGTTGATTGCAGATTGAGGATGGTCAGATCGGCGGCAGCACCCGCGCCAAGATGCCCGATCTCGCCCGCCATTTTCAACGCGCCTGCTGATCCCTCTGTGGCCAACCACATCAATTGTGCCGGATGCAGGGCCGTGCCGCGCAACTGCCCGATCTCATAGGCCGCCGCCATTGTGCGCAGCATGGAAAAAGACGAACCACCCCCTGTATCCGTGGCAAGGCCAATAGGGAGCGACGCTTTGGCAAGCCCCATCAGATCAAACAGACCCGATCCGATGAAGGTGTTCGAGGTGGGGCAATGCACGACCGCCGCGCCAATCTCTCTCAGGCGGTCGATTTCGCGCGCCTCAAGATGGATCGCATGGCCGTAAAGCCCGTTCTCTCCCAGCAGTCCGTAAGCCTCATAGGTGTCCAGATAGTCGCATGCCTGCGGGAACAGTTCACGGACCCACGCAATTTCGGGCAATTGCTCGCTCAGGTGGGTCTGCATCAGACATGTGGGGTGCTCGGCCCACAGACCACCCAATGCCTGCAGTTGCGCGGGCGTGGATGTGGGCGAGAAACGCGGCGTGATCGCGTAATGCGCGCGTCCCTTGCCATGCCACTTTTCCAAAAGCTTTTTGCTGTCGTCATAAGCGCTCTGGGCGGTGTCGCGCAGGGTGTCAGGGGCGTTGCGGTCCATGCAGGTCTTGCCTGCGATCACCGCCATATTGCGCGCTGCTGCCGCTTCAAAAAACGCATCCACGCTTTCGGGGTGGATGGTGCAGAAGCTTGTCAGCGTGGTTGTGCCATGGGCAATCGCCAGATCAAGCGTCTCGCCCGCCACCTGATCGGCGTAGGCGCGATTCCCGAACCGCGATTCCTCGGGGAAGGTATAGGTGTTCAGCCAGTCAATCAGCTGCTTGCCCCAACTCGCGATGATGCCGGTCTGGGGATAATGCATATGCGCATCAACGAAACCCGCGCTGATCAGGTCATCGCCGTAATCTGTCACAACCGCATCAGGGTGGTCGCTGCGCAGAGCGGCGCCATTGCCTGTGGCAATAATCCGCCCGTGTTCGATCAGCACGCCGCCCGAACTGTCAAATTGGAGAGCATCCTGCCAGTCGCCGGTCAACGGATTGCCAGAAAAACCGAGGGTCTGCCCCAAAAGTAAGTGCTTTGTCATATCGCGACCATATGAGTCCCCAAGAACGGGGTAAATCGCGAAAACCGCGTTGTGCCCCCGCTGCGAACGATTATGTTCACTACGCAACAAAGGATGCATCATGGCCGAAGCTGACCCCATCGACGACGAAGAAGCATTTGGTATCACCGACCGTCTGGTCAGTGAGGTCATGGAGGCTGTGGAACGTGATGACGGTGCCTTCCTCACCGAAACGCTCGATAACATGCACCCTGCCGACGTGGCGCATTTGCTGGAACAGATCGACACCAAGGACAGGCGCGCGCTGCTGACGGCGTGGCCCGGAAACCTTGAGGGTGAGGTCCTCTCGGAGCTTGACGAAGAGCTGCGCGAAGAGGTGATCGGCCAGCTTGATCCGGAAGAACTGGCCGATGCGGTGCGTGATCTGGAAAGCGACGATGTTGTCGACCTTGTCGAATACCTTGATGACACCCAGACAGAGGCGGTGCTGGATGCGCTTGATGCCAGCGACCGTGTGGTTGTCGAACAGGCGCTGTCCTATCCCGAAGAATCCGCTGGCCGCCACATGCAGTCGGAACTGGTCCCGACCAGTTTTATCATGTGATCCTGGTTGATCCCCGCCTCAAGGCGCTGGGCTATGTCACTTTGGGCCGTGTGCTGAGCCATCCGCGCGACACGCTGCTGCGCGACCTCAAGGAAGATACCTTCCGGACATTCCACGTTGAACAGGACGTGGAAGAGGTGGCGCAGGCCATCAACCACTATCACATGATCACTGCTCCCGTGGTGGATGATGACGACCGGATCGTGGGTGTCATCACCATTGATGATGCGATGATGTTTCTTGAGGAAGAAGCCGAGGAAGACATCCTGCGTCTGGCCGGTGTCGGCGAAGGCAGCCTGTCCGACCGCGTGATCGCCACCACCAAGTCGCGTTTTCCGTGGCTGGCGGTGAACCTGTTGACCGCAATTTTTGCGTCGCTGGTGATTTCGCTCTTTGAAGAAACCATCGCGGGACTTGTGGCACTTGCCGTTCTGATGCCCATCGTCGCCTCGATGGGCGGGAATGCCGGCACCCAATCGCTGACGGTGGCTGTGCGTGCGCTGGCGACCCGCGATCTGACCACCGCCAACGTCTGGCGCGTGATCAAGCGCGAAGTCCTTGTGGGTCTGATCAACGGCTTGATCTTCGCCGTCGTGATGGGCGCAGTGGGGGTCGTCTGGTTCGGCTCGCCGATGCTGGGCGTCGTGATTGCTGTGGCGATGGTCATCAATATGGTTGTGGCCGGTCTGGCGGGTACCGTGATCCCTGTGCTTTTGGAAAAGATCGGTATCGACCCCGCCCTTGCCTCGGGCGCCTTCGTGACCACCGTGACCGATGTCGTGGGTTTTTTCGCCTTCCTCGGCCTTGCCGCGATGTGGTTGCTGTGATGGACAAATCCGCCGCCCGGATCGCGGCTTTTGCGCGGCGCAAGGCGGCGCACAAGCCGCATGTCGCTGCGGCCGGATATCTGAGCGAAGTGCTTGCCGGTTATCGTGGCGTGCCGCTGGCAGGCTATATGGCGATGCGGACCGAGATTGACCCGACCCCCGCCATGGAAGAGGCTGCGGCCCATGGGCCCGTCGGTGTGCCTGTCATTATCGGGGCAGGGCAGCCGCTGCAGTTTCGTCTGTGGGAGCCTGACTGCGCGATGGTTAAAGGTGAATTCGGCGCGATGATCCCCGAGGCAGGCGATTGGATGATCCCGCAAATCCTGATTGTGCCGCTGGTTGCCTTCGACCGTAGGGGCGGGCGTCTGGGCTATGGGGGCGGGTTTTATGACCGAACGCTTGAAAAACTGCGCGCCACCCGGGCCACGATGGCAATTGGCTTTGCCTATGCTGCGCAGGAAGACGAAAATCTACCACTGGAACCGACCGACCAACCGCTCGATTTGATTGTGACGGAGCAGGGGGTCATCACGCCATGATGGAGTGGATGGAAAGCCAAGTGCAGGCGTTGCAGTTTCTTTGGCAAAATCCAAGCGTCCTTTTGCTCGTTCTTGTTCTTCTTGTGCCGCTTTATTGGGTGCAGGGCAAGTTGGTACGCAGGGCCACAAAAAACGCACATCGCGCCCGTTTTGGTGGTCTGGGACGACCAGCGACGCAGGCCAAAAGGATCCATGACATCGGTATTGGGGTGCAAACAGTGCTTGTCCTCAAACCTGTCAAAAGCGGTGTTGTTGGTGTGCTGTTCGCGATGGGGTTCTTCGGGGCCTTGGCGGCTTTTATGGGCCTTGTGGTTTTGCAAGAGGATGAGGGGCAGACAACGGAAAACTACTTTGCTTTCGTGATTGGAATTGGATTTGTCCTGCTGGCTTTATGGACTTTGCTGGGCCTTTTTGCGCGCATCGAACTTGACGACTATCAGATTACGCATAAGCGATTGTTCCGCCGCAAACGTATCTTTCGCACCACCGATATTGCCGCAGTTGAAAAACTTGGCAAGGTGCTGGGCGCGGGTGTAGTTTTAGTGTTTGAAGATGGGCGCAAACTCAAGATACCTGCAAATTTTGCGGGCTATGCACAGGCGCTGAAGTTCTTATGGACAGCGCACCCCAGCGTCGCGGGGCACGCGATGCTGGCAGAGGTCGCAGAAAAACAATATCGGAGCGGGACGATGTCTTAGCTATCCGCGAAGGCCGCCATCACCTCGTCCGAGGCTTCAAAATTGGCTGTCACACGCTGCACGTCGTCATCCTCTTCGAGCGTATCGAGCAGCTTCATCAGCTTGGTCAGACCGTCCAGATCAACCTCGGTCGTGATGTTGGGCTGCCAGATCAGCTTGGTGCTTTCGCTTTCGCCAAGCGCGGCTTCCAGCGCGTTCGCCACCTCGTTCAGGTCTGTGTCGGCGCAGATGATGACGTGGTTTTCGTCATCGCTTTGCACGTCCTCGGCACCGGCCTCAATCGCGGCCATCATCACGGTGTCGGCGTCGCCCACAGAGGCAGGGTAAACCACCTGACCCTTGCGGTCGAACATGAACCCGACAGACCCTGTTTCACCAAGGTTGCCGCCGTTTTTGGAAAAGGTCGACCGCACGGTTGATGCGGTGCGGTTGCGGTTGTCTGTCATCGCTTCGACGATCACGGCCACACCGTTGGGGCCATAGCCCTCGTAGCGGATTTCATCATAGTTTTCGGCGTCGCCACCTTGCGATTTCTTGATCGCGCGGTCGATTACGTCCTTGGGGACAGAGCTTGATTTGGCTTCTTTGACCGCCAGACGCAGACGCGGGTTTTTATCAGGGTCCGGATCGCCCATTTTGGCGGCTACTGTGATTTCCTTGGCGAGCTTGGAAAACAGCTTGGAGCGCAGTTTATCCTGCCGTCCTTTGCGGTGCTGAATATTCGCCCATTTTGAGTGGCCAGCCATCGGAAAACCTCATGTGATAAAGCCTTGATTTGCGCCTCTATAAGGCAAGCACCACGGCCCCCGCAACCCCGTCTAGAGTGGCCAGATAAAGGGGATCA
>CAYZKE010000045.1:0-11855 GCA_964478505.1 uncultured Loktanella sp. | reverse complement strand
TGCTATCCTGCCACACGGCACATTATCCGGCATTATCGTGACAAGGCGAATGGCCGCGTCTAATCCTCTCCTTTATTGGTGAACTCACTCATCCATAATAAGATAAAGGCTAAAACACATATCCCGACGGCAATCAAAAACGTGTTTTCTCTTGAGAGAAATACAGAGAAACTTTCCAATAAAATTGAAAGCAAGAATACAAACACACACGGCAGAACGATTGCAAAAAGGGCATACGCAATAGATCCTGAATTTCCTATCTTATGCTTGTCTTCCCAGGATCGCACCGCCCTGAACCAACGCAATATCATTCTTACCTCCGAGGTAATTTGATATGTCAATAATTGTAGAAACCAGCGCCAGCAATCAAGTGAGTTTCACCCAACCTGCGAGATGACGCAATCCGTAGGTCGGGGCTTGCCCCGACGTGATAACCCACCGCCGCTCACCGAACGCTCCGCCCGGCATTCCTGGGCAGCGCCCGACCTCCCCGCGGAGGACGCTTTTGCGGCTTCTCAATTGGCGGTGAGGTTGGGAGTGTTGTGTTGCGGTACGCAGCCCGCGTAGGGTGCGCATTCATGCGCACCTTATGGCATTGGGGATTGGGAATTGCACAAGTCTGCAGAAGAAGTTCAAAAAGAAATCCAGAACAAGCTTGGGGAAGTTTTCGGGCACGATTACCGAGCAGTGGAAGTTGAGTATCTGAACATTAGAACTGCGTGGAGATTTTATCGGACACTTTTTGGCACCAATGCTGAGCGGGTTGATTTCCTCAACGAAATTTCAGGAATATTCTTCGTAACCATAGAGGCGGCTTTGTTCGAAAAAGTGATGCTTGGCCTATGTCGTTTGCTTGACCCAGCTACAACTGGCAGAGGTAAAGGAGCCAAAGAAAACCTTACTTTCTTCACCCTCGAAAAACACATTCATGTAACCGAGCTTAAAGAGGCCTACCAAGAGAAGCTTGAAAACTGCGTAACATTAGCCGAATTCGCGCGTGATTGGCGAAATAAGCGAATTGCACATGCAGATTACTTGGTTGCGAGCGGCAAAGTGGATTTGCAGACGGCTTCTCGAGCCAAGCTGCAGAAACTGATTGATGAGGTTGGTGAACTAGTTCAATTTTTGCATATCAATCTTCTTGAAGCTGACTTGATGCTCGATCCAATCTTGCCGCCTAGTGATGAGTATCAATTCCTTGGAGTGCTCTACGAGGGTCTGCAATCACGAGATCGGCGCCTAGCTCGACTTGAAGAGGCGATCAAGCAACGTGACTATGATTCAATTCATTCCGGACCGGAAGTTCCTGAGTGGCTGCGAAGGCAAAAGGATTAGACCCCTCAAACATCCAACTCCTCCACAAACCTTGCGTTCTCCTGAATATACTGGAACCGCAACTCCGGTTTCTTCCCCATCAACCGCTCGACCAGATCCGCCGTATCGCCCGGCACGTCGTCTTGCACGGTGACGCGGATCAGTTTGCGGGTTTTGGGGTCCATTGTGGTTTCTTTGAGGTCCTTGGCGTCCATTTCGCCCAAGCCCTTGAAGCGTTGCACGTCGATCTTGCCTTTGCCGCCAAGGCCTTTGGCCATCACGGCCTCTTTCTCGGCGTCGTCGGCCACATAGACGCGGCGCGCGCCCTGCGTCAGGCGGTAGAGCGGCGGGCAGGCCAGATAGAGGTGGCCGTTGTCGATCAGGGGCCGCATCTGCGTGAAGAAAAACGTCATCAGCAGTGACGCGATATGCGCGCCGTCGACGTCGGCGTCGGTCATGATGATGATTTTCTCGTAGCGCAGGTCGACAATGTTGAATTTCGTGCCCATGCCGACACCCAGCGCCTCGCAGAGGTCGTTGATTTCGGCGTTGGTCGTCAGTTTCGATGACGCCGCCCCCAGCACGTTCAAAATCTTGCCCTTGAGCGGCAAAAGCGCCTGATTGACGCGGTTGCGCGCGCCTTTGCCCGACCCCCCCGCACTGTCGCCCTCGACGATGAAAAGCTCGGTGCCGGCGCGGTCTTTCGACGTGCAATCCGTCAGCTTGCCGGGCAGGCGCAGTTTCTTGGTGGCCGATTTGCGGGCGGTCTCTTTTTCCTGACGGCGGCGCAGGCGTTCTTCGGCGCGCAACACCAGAAAATCAAGGATTGCCCCTGCGGATTTCGTGTCATTGGCCAGCCAGTTGTCAAAGTGGTCGCGCACCGCCCCTTCGGTCATTTTGGCGGCGATTTCCGAGGACAGGCGGTCTTTGGTCTGCCCCACAAAGGCGGGATCGCGGATAAAGCACGACACCAGCGCGCAGCCGCCCGAGGTCAGGTCCTCGCGGGTGATTTGGGCGGCTTTTTTGTTGTTGGAAAGTTCACCGTAGGCTTTGATGCCCTTCAGGATCGCGGCCCAGAAGCCGCTGACATGGGTGCCGCCTTCGGGCGTGGGCACGGTGTTACAATAGGACTGGATGAAACCGTCGCGCACGGGCGTCCAGTTGATCGCCCATTCCACCTTGCCGGGTTCGCCGAATTTTTCGTTAAAGTCCACGGTGCCGGCAAAGGGTTTGTCGGCGTAGGTGGACGCGCTGCCCAGCGTTTCCTTGAGGTAGTCCGACAGGCCGCCGGGGAAGTGGAAGGTGGCCTCGAGCGGGGTTTCCTTGTCGTCGATCTCGGACTTCCAGCGGATTTCGACACCCGAAAAGAGGTAGGCCTTGGAGCGGATGGAGGCAAAGAGGCGGGCGGGTTTGAACCGTTGGCTGCCGAAGATTTCCGCATCCGCGTGGAAGGTTACCGTGGTGCCGCGCCGGTTTTGCGTGGGCCCCAGTTTTTGCACCGGCCCCAGCGGGATGCCGCGCGAAAACCGTTGTTCGTAAAGTTCCTTGTTGCGCGCCACCTGCACGACCATGCTGTCAGACAGCGCGTTGACCACCGATGCGCCCACACCGTGCAGACCACCCGAAGTCTGGTACGCTTTGCCCGAGAATTTGCCGCCTGCATGGAGCGTGCAGAGGATGACCTCAAGCGCGGATTTGTCGGGGAACTTGGGATGCGGATCAATCGGGATGCCGCGCCCGTTGTCTTTGATCGTCACGGAATAATCCGCGTGCAGTTCCACCTCGATCCGGTTGGCATGCCCTGCGACCGCTTCGTCCATGGAGTTGTCCAGCACCTCGGCCACCAGATGGTGCAGCGCCCGTTCATCTGTGCCGCCGATATACATGCCGGGGCGTTTGCGCACGGGCTCCAGCCCCTCAAGCACCTCGATGCTGTCGGCGTTGTAGTCGTCGGGGCTGGCCCCGGAGAGGAGGTCGTTGGCCATGGTACTGCTCATTTCTTTGGTTTGGGACATAATGGCAGGCGCGCGTGCAGGGGGCAATCTCGAATGCTTGCGGATCGCGCGCAGCGGGCTAGTTTAGCGTCAAACACCAGGAGGACGATATGCGCGTATTTTTCACAGGCGGCAGCGGCAAGGCAGGGCGCCATGCGATTACCTATTTACAGGCGCAGGGCCATACGGTCGTGAATGTGGACCGCGTGCCGTCGGGGCTTGATGTGTCGGAATTGCTGGTTGATTTGTGTGATGCGGGGCAGGTGATTGGCGCGATGTCGCAATACGCCGATTTCCACGAGTTGGAGCCGGGCACCGGCGTGCCCAAATATGACGCTGTGGTGCATTTTGCCGCTGTGCCACGTGTGATGATCGGCACCGATGGCGAATGTTTTCGCCAGAATACGTTAAGCACCTACAATGTGATCGAGGCGGCGGTAAAGCTGGGCATCCCCAAGGTGATTTTTGCGAGCTCCGAGACGACCTATGCCGTCTGTTTTGCCGATGGCGAGCTGAAACCTGAATACGTGCCCATTGATGAGGACCACCCCACAGTTCCCCATGACAGCTATGCGATGTCCAAGGTCTGTAACGAGGTGACGGGCAAATCGTTTCAGGCGCGTAGCGGCATTGATATCTACGGGCTGCGGATCAACAATGTGATCGAGCCGCATGAATACGCCACCCAGTTCCCTGCCTATATGGCTGATCCCGCACTGCGCCGCCGCAACATCTTTGCTTACATTGATGCCCGCGATCTGGGGCATATGGTGGATTGCTGCCTGAAAACCGATGGTCTGGGGTATGAGGTCTTCAATGTCTCCAATGATGATCTCTCGGTGGGGATCACATCAGACGAGGTGATCGAACGGTTCTATCAAGGCGTGCCGGTAAAGCGCGACATGCGCCCTGACGAGACGTTTTATGCCAATGACAAGGCCAAGCGGATGGTCGGATTTGCGCCCAAACATTCCTGGCGCGAAGTCTTGAGGTGACATCAAAGGCGCCGCTCTTTGCGGGCTACCTCGGGGCGGATTATGACGCTCTGCCCCCCGTGGTGCGGGATTTGCATGATCTGCGCGGCCCTGCCGTCTGGCGCGGGCGGGCGAGTGTCACGCGGGGTGCGTCGCTTTGGGCGCGGCTGATTGCCTTCCTGTTCCGGTTTCCACCTGCCACGGATGATATTGATGTCACCGTCACCATGACCCCGCAACAGGGTGGGGAGCTGTGGCAGCGCCAGTTCGGCGCCGCGCGGTTTTGGTCTTTCCTGCGCGTGCAGGACGGGCAGATGACCGAGCGTTTCGGTCCCTTTACCTTTACGTTGGGGCTGCACGTAGCAGACGGGCAATTGCATTTTCCGGTGCAGTCGGGGCGCGTGGGGCCTGTGCCTTTTCCACGCTTTCTTTTGCCGGTCAGTGTGGCGCGGGAATATGAAGATGCGGGGCGGTTTCATTTTGATGTGGCGCTCTCGGCCCCTCTCACAGGTGCGCCGATGGTGCATTATCGCGGGTGGCTTGCGCATACGGCGTGACCACAGATTTTTCGACGAAAAATCTTGGGGCTCTGAGGTCAATTTTTGGCAAAAAATTGATCGCTGCGGGGCGGTGGCTGCAAGCGCATTGTCGATGCGCCAAGATACCCCTACATAGGCGGCATGCGTATTGTGCTTCCCCTTCTTGCCGCTTTGGCCGTCCCCGTCACCGCGGCCGCCCACCCGCATGTTTTTGTGCAGGCACAGGTCACCGTCGTCTTTGATGAGGCCGGCGACATGGGGATCAAGCTTGATTGGCAATATGACGATCTGTTTTCGCTTCTGGTGACAACCGATCTTGGCATCGACATGGATGGCGATCTGGTCCTGACCGCTGATGAACAGGCCTTGCTCGACAGCCAGATTGCTGCATGGCCCCCCGAATATGCCGGTGATCTCGAGGTCGCGCAGGGTGGTGCGGTGCTGGCTTTGGGGGAAAAGCAGGATCACCGCATGACCTATGTTGAGGGGCTTTTTCTGGAAACACATCTGCGGCCCGTACCGGATGTGCCCGATCGCGCGTCACCGCTACAGATACGGGTGTACGACCCCAGTTTTTACACCGCTTATGATTTGCGCCGTCCTGTGCTGATCGAAGGACGCGATGATTGCAGCGCCGAGATCATTCCCGCCGATATCGATGCCGCCTATGCGCTGGCCGAAAGCCTGCTTGACGGGCAAAGCGCTGATGAGGTTGGCCCCGACGATTACTTTCCAGCCATTGGCGATGCGTTTGCGGACACGATTGTGGTGACATGCGCTGGCCCGCTCTGATTCTTGCCGCCTTCGGGGCGCTGGCGCTCTGGCTTTGGGGCTTTGGCGGGGCCGATCAGGTGACGCGCTATGCCAGTGCTGCCCAACGGGATGTGCAAAACGCCATGGCTGCGGCCCTGCGTGGATTGCGCGCGGGTGAGCCGGGGGCATTGGCCGCGCTTTGGGGGCTCTGTTTCGCCTACGGGTTTGTCCACGCCGCAGGACCGGGCCATGGCAAGCTGGTGATTGGTGGCTATGGCGCAGGCACACGTGTGCCGGCGCGGCGCTTGGCAGGGCTGGCGTTGGGTGCCTCACTGGCGCAGGCGCTGACAGCGGTGCTGCTGGTTTACGCGGCCGTCTTTGTGTTCGGCTGGGGACGCGAACAGATGACAGGGGTGGCCGATGATGTGCTGGCCCCGCTCAGCTATGCATTGATAGGCGCAGTAGGTTTTTGGCTCATGCTGCGGGGCCTGCGCCATTTGCGACCCAAGCATGACCATGCCCATGCGGGCGACAGTGACGTCTGTGCCTCTTGCGGACATGCCCACGGACCGACGATGGAGCAGGCTGAGACTGTGCGCTCCTGGCGCGACGCGCTGGTGGTGATCGGCACGATTGCGGTCCGGCCCTGCACAGGCGCGCTGTTCTTGCTGATCCTAACGTGGCGGTTGGGCATCGACTGGGCGGGGATTATCGGGGCCTTTGTCATGGGTCTTGGCACCGCGAGCATTACCGTGATGGTGGCGTTCGCCGCGGTTGGGTTGCGCGAAAGCGCCTTGCAGATGGTGCAGCACGGGGCTGTGGCGCGCACCTTGGCTTGGGCCGAGATATTGGCTGGGGGCATTGTGGTGATCCTTGCCAGCCAATTGGTGCTGCGCAGCATCTGATTACACTTTACCGGCGCGCGGAACGGGCCTAAGGCTTTGGCCATGCAGCCTGTCGCACAAACATATCAAGACCACAGCCGTGCGATCTGGAAACTGGGGATGCCCCTGATCCTGAGCAATCTGGCGCAGTTCGCGATCCATATCACTGATACGGTCATGCTGGGCTGGTATGATGTCACCGCACTTGCCGCCTCGACCATCGCCGGCACGTTGTTCTTTGTTATCTTCATCGTGGGCGCAGGGTTCGCGCAGGCGGTCACGCCTTTGGTGGCGTCAGCTGCGGAACAGGGTGATGAGGTGCAGGTGCGACGCGTCACGCGGATGGGGTTGTGGTTGTCGATCTTCTACGGATTCATTGTCACGATCCCGTTCTTTTGGGCCGAAGAAATCCTGATTGCCATCGGACAGGATGCCGAGGTGTCGCGGCTGGCCCATATCTATCTGCAGATCGTGATCTGGCAGATGATCCCTGCGCTGATCGTCATGACGTTCAAGTCGTTTCTGGCGGCACTTGAGCATACGGCGATTATTCTGTGGGCGACGATTGGGACGGCGGTGCTCAATGTCTTTATCAACTATGCGCTGATCTTCGGAAACTGGGGTATGCCGGAACTGGGGATCATGGGGGCGGCGATTGCGTCTTTGAGCGTGACGCTGATCACGGTTCTGCTGTTGATGATCTATATCCTGCGTGTCCTGCCGCAATTTGAACTGTTCAAGAATTTCTGGCGCAGTGATGGCACGATCCTGCGCCGCGTGTTCATGCTGGGCTGGCCCATTGGTGCCACGTCGCTGGCCGAGGGTGGGTTGTTCAGCGCCTCTGCCATCATGGTGGGCTGGATCGGGCCAATTGAGCTTGCCGCACATGGCATCGCGATCCAGTTGGCGAGCCTGACATTCATGGTCCATATCGGTTTCAGTCAGGCGGCCACTGTGCGGGCGGGCCGTGCCTTGGGGCGACGGGATGAATTATCGTTGCGCCGTGGCGGCATGACGGCGATCGGGATGTCGGCGATCTATGCGGTGATCACGTCGCTCATTTTTCTGGCGATGCCAGAGCTCTTGGTGTCGCTCTTCATCGACCCCAATGAACCGGAACGCGCCAATCTACTGCGCATCGGTGCGAGCCTTGTGATGGTTGCTGCCTTGTTCCAACTGGTGGACGGGTTGCAGGTGCTGGCGCTCGGCCTGTTGCGCGGTGTGCAGGATACAGCCGTGCCAATGGTCATGGCGGCGATCAGCTATTGGGTGATCGGATTGCCGGTCAGCTATCTGCTGGCCTTTACCTTGGGCTTTGGTGCGGTGGGGCTGTGGCTGGGTCTCGTGATCGGGCTGGCCATCGCCGCGGCGCTGCTTTTGTGGCGGTTCTGGGGACGATCGGTGAAGATCGCCCCGCAGGTCCTAGCCGAGTAGTTCGAGGTCGCGCATCCGCAGGCGCGGGTGCTCCATCAATCCAAAGTCTTCAAAGCCGCGTTTGTGGGGGAAGAGCGAGAGATATTCGCGCAAGGCATCGCCCCGCAGGCCGAGGTTGAAGGCGGAACCGGGGTGCAGTGTTTCGATCTCCAACCCGTTGACTACGACACAGCGCTGCCCGGCAAATCCGAACTGGAAGACGCTGACGGGCGTTGCAGGCTCAAGGCTGAGCACAGTGTTGCCGTCGACAAAGTCGGCAGCGGGGATGAAGGCGGCATCACTGCCAGCCACGCGGCGGATACCGTTGGCGCGGTGCAGCAGACGGGCCGATGGCCCCAGCACCAGATCCTGCGACGGGCGGCTGTAGCCGAGGGCGTCGCCGGTGATCCGTGTCATCATGGGCTGTTTTGAATTGGCCGCATTTGTTGCGGGACCAAGCGTGATCCGGCCGCGCCACAACAGCTTTTCATAGCTGCCATCGGCAAGGCGCACATCGTCGCCCGGCATCACGTCTTCGACAGATATAAAGCCGTTCTGGGTCTGCACGATTGCCGCATGGCCGAGGACGGAGAACGCTTCCTCAAAGGCCGGATGGGCGCGGGCAATGGTGTTGAACTCGTTAAAGCGGCCTTGCGCATCAAGGTACATCACCTCGTATTTGCGCTGCGCAACATCGCTGTTTTGCGTTTTCGCATGTTGCCGCTGCGCAGGCGTGAGCCTGATTTGCTGGCTGAAAATATCGATCGCATGCTGCGTGCCGGAAGTCGGGGAGGGTTCCATCAAAAAAGCCTTTTCAGAGCTGACGTCATCTGCTGTCCCACCAACAACATCTGAGCAATAGTTACAGTTGTGCTGATTTACGGGGCACGGAAGCCCGGCAAATCGATGCAACCAAGACCTGCCCCAACACACGGCGCAGTATCGTTCGGATGGCTGCATCTTCCTTTTTTGCCCGGTGCCACCTGCCGCGCAGGGCAGTACAGGTCCAAGGCGGGGCGCGTTAAGCGCCCTGTGCGATGCGTTCGAGAGGTTGCGCCGTATCGCCGGTATTTTCTGAACGGCGTGCGATCATGGCTTCACGCAGGCTGCCACGTGCCCAAGGCATTGGCGTGTCATATGTGGCGACTGCAGCTTCGAGTGACTTCTGCCAGCGGCTTTTCATGGTGATACCTCTTTTTTCTTGGTGCCCTTTGTGGGCGCTGATTGAGGATCAGGATGCGGGATCATACTGGCGAGATTTTGACCAACTGAGGAAAAGATTCAGCCGCGCGCATTAATTCGGCAAAAAGGGCGGATATCTTTGATAATTATAGAAATTATCTAAGGCTGGAGCGTGCGGAAGAGATGCTTGTTTAACAAACCTAGGCAGGTCTTGCCTCATTTCGTTAAACGGCGCCGGTTTACAGCCTTATTGCTGCAATGAGCCGTCCATAGTCGGCCTGCCGTTCATGGACGCTGCGCCGGTAGCTGTAGAATCGGTCGGGGTTTGCGTAGGTGCAATGATGTGTCCATGAGGCTGACGCAATACCGCATTGCTTGAGCTTGAAAAGCCCGAAGGCGGGCAGGTCAAAGTAGGACCGGTCGCCTTTGCCTTGTCTGAAGAAGCGGTCGAATTGGGGATCAGCGGAAACGAATGTGTCGTAGAACTCTGGCCCGACCTCATAGTTGGCCTGACTGATACAGGGGCCGATGACCGCAACGATGTTGGCGCGCGTCGCACCCAGGTTTTCCATCGCGGCGACGGTCGCCCCAAGCACGCCGTTGACGGCCCCTTTCCATCCCGCATGTGCCGCCCCGATCACGCCCGCCTGCGTATCTGCAAACAGCACAGGCTGGCAATCGGCGGTCAGGACGGAGAGCGCGACGCCCTTGGTGGCGGTGACCAGCGCGTCGGCTTTGGGGGCGGGTGTCACGGGTGTGCCCAGTGTGACGACATCTGCGGAATGGACCTGATGAACACCGACAAGGTTTTCCGCATCGACGCCCAGCGTTTTTGCAACGCGCGCGCGGTTGATCGCCACGATCTCGTGCTGGTCCGAGCTGCCATAGCCGCAGTTCAACCCTGCAAACACGCCAGAGGATGCGCCACCTGCGCGGGTGAAGAACCCGTGCGGCACATTTTCCAGAAGCGGCGAGGTAATAATGTCGAGCGTCATGGCTCCAGTCCGGGAGGTGGTGTTGCGGTTGACGGATAAAGGCCGAGCACTTTGAAAAGGTCGCCCATTTCGGCAGGGTGGGTCAAGCGCCGATGTGCGGCGATATGGGCCGTGCGGGCCTCACCTGCCAGTTTCGCACCGAGCGCCTGTGCGCGGGCGGTGATCCCGAGGCGTTCAAGGAAGACACCTTGGGGTGTCAGGCGCGTATATTTGGCAGGGGCGGCATGGGCGGCGATCGCGGCGAAATCGACATGCGCGGTCAGGTCAGCTTGGCCCGGGGTTGCAAGCGGTTCGCTGTAGGACTGGGATTTCAAGGCTTGCAGCGTGTCGCCCAGTGACTGCCAGTCACCGTAGTCGATGATCAGCGCGCAACCACCGGAATTTTCAATCTGTGCGCCGATGGTTTCCGTGATGGCGGGAAGGGAGGGGCAAATCTCGACCAGATCACCCTCTGTCGTGTCTGTGAGGCGGTGTTCGACTGCCGCGATGGGTGCCGCTGCTGACAGCCCGAAAGCGAGCGCGCCATCCGTCACGCCGACCATCTTTTCGCGCCAGCCGTCGCCGCAGCGCATGAATTGGCGGATCGGCAGGGCGTCGAAGAATTCATTGGCAATCAGGTAGAGCGGCGCGTCGGGCAGGGTCGCGATACTGTCGTGCCATGTCGCGTCGGGGAGACGGTCGGATTGGGCTTTGCGCAGGATGGGGGAGGTCTCGACCAGATGAACCGAGAGTGCCTGGTGAAACCCCGGCACGCCGCGTGTGGCGCGCAGCGCATCCTGCATCAGGGTCCCGCGACCGGGGCCAAGTTCGGCCAGCGTGATCTGCGCAGGTTGCCCTTGGTCGATCCACGCTTGGGCCAGTGCCAGCCCGATCAGCTCGCCGAACATCTGGCTGATCTCGGGGGCTGTGGTGAAATCGCCCGCAGCCCCAAAGGGATCGCGCGTGGCGTAATAGCCGTGCACGGGGTGCATCAGGCAATCGGCCATATAATCGGCCAGAGTGATCGGTCCGGTCCGCGCGATGCGGGCGATCAGCAGATCACCCAAGGCGGTCATTTGCGTGCAGCCCTGATCACAACGGCAAGGCCCACGAGGATCATCGGCAGGGTCAGTGTCTGGCCCATGGTCAGCCCGTAGCCGCCGATGTGGAACGCCAGACCCAGTTCATTGCCAGCGCTGACGAATTGGGCGTCCGGCTGGCGCACGAATTCCACAAGGAAACGCGCAATGCCGTAGCCCATGAAGAAGATGCCGGACAAAAGCCACGGTTTCTTCAACCCGCCAAAGCGGAAGGCGAGCAGGATCAGGATGGTGCCCAGCAGCAGCCCTTCCAGGCCGGCTTCATAGAGTTGCGAGGGGTGGCGCACGCAAGGCTCCAGTGCGGTTGCACAGGCTTGGGCGGCTTGGCCCGGGAAGATCACACCCCACGGCAGATCGGTCTGGCGGCCCCAGAGTTCGGCGTTGATGAAATTGGCAATCCGCACCAGCAGGATTGCGGGGGTGGCGGCGACGGCGATGATATCGGCCAGATCGGAGAGCGGCACCCTGTGGCGGCGGCTGAAGAGGAAGACCGCAACCACAACGCCAAGGAACCCGCCGTGAAAGGACAGACCACCCTCCCATATTTTGATGATATCCAGCGGGGCGGCAAGAAAATCGGCTGGCTTGTAGAACAGCACATAGCCCAGACGTCCGCCGCCAATCACACCGACAACAATATAGGTCAGCAGGTCTTCAAGTTGCGAGACCTGCATCGGCGCGCCATTGCGCCACAGCGCGGGGCGTTTCAGCGCCAGTTTGATCAGCTG
>CAYZKE010000044.1:0-12144 GCA_964478505.1 uncultured Loktanella sp. | reverse complement strand
TGCCCAAGTGCGCCAGGAGGAAACTGGCCGGAATGATCCCGGCCAGTGTGGCCAAGGCGAAGCGCCACAGATGCAACGGACTGAGACCCGCGGCGTAGCTGATCAGATCGAAGGAAAGGAACGGCAGCAGCCGACTGGCGAAGACAATGAGTGTCAGCATGTTTTGTGATCCCAATAGGCCCGGTGTCTCTTTCAACCCGAATTGACGTTCCACAAAGGGGCGGCCCAGACGTCGGGCGAGCAGGAATGCGGCGATCGCCCCGAACTCCGCGCCGAGAACCACAAGGATCGTCCCGAAGGTGTGACCGTACGCGGCGCCTGCGGCCAGCGCGATCGGCGCTGAGGGCAGGGGGCTTGCCACGATGGCCAAACCCATCAGCGTAACGACAAGGAGCGGCCCGAATATTCCTGCGGCATCGATCCAGGCCTGCAACCTGTCGCGGTCCGGCCAGTCGAAGGATCCATCCAAGAGGTCCGGCGCAAACAGAAAAACACCCAACGCAAGGACAATCACAAGAAGGAGGAACCGAGCCAGCACGGCTTATCCCTCACAAAAAGAGAACAGGAAGGCGGCGAACCAGGCATCCAAGTGACCAGAGATCAAACGCGCAAGCCGCCCCGCAGGGTACGTTAAGGTCCGATCTACACAGGGGGACGCGGTATCAAAGGGGAGTTCTATCATGCGTGCCCACATGGGGCTTCCAGCAACTGGAGGGTCAACAACCCGGGAGCCAATTGATACATTTTGCGACAAAGGAAGTTCGGGTCTTTCCCGAAAGATCAACCTATTCTGCCTCTTATGACGCGTGATTATCATTCGACGGCCGTGACGCCGAAAAAACCCCAATCTCCCGGGGCGGACTGCTGATGTCATCTCAGGCCCATATCCTGGTGGTTGATGATCACGCTGAAATTCGTCGGTCGGTGACGCGCTATCTTGAGAAAAACGGGCTGCGTGCCACAGGCGTCAGCGACACAGAAGAGATGGATGCCCAGCTTGCCCGGGACGCCATCGATCTCATCGTGCTCGACATCATGATGCCGGGGGAGGATGGGATTGCGGCATGCGCCAGATTGCGACAGGAGCGCCAGACGATCCCGATCCTGATGCTGACGGCCCTCGGCGAGGATGACGACCGGATCAAGGGGCTCGACACCGGGGCCGACGATTACCTTTCCAAACCCTTCAATCCGCGCGAACTGCTGGCCCGGATCAACGCGATCCTGCGGCGCGCTGGTGACGCGGTGCCGCCGCATGGCGGGTCTTTTGCGGGCAAGACAGCCTGGTTTGCGGATATCAAATTCGACCACGATGCCCGCCACGTCGTGACGCCCGATGGGGGGACCACGGCGCTGACCACGGCCGAAGCCAAGCTCCTGACAGTGTTTCTCGAACGCCCCCGGATGGTCATCAGCAGAGACGATCTTCTCGCTTTGAGTGCCGGTCGTATGGCGGGACCGCTGGACCGGACGATCGACAATCAGGTGTCGCGACTGCGCCGCAAGATCGAACCTGATGTCCTGCGCCCGCGCATCATCTCGACGGTGCGCAACGGCGGCTATTGTCTGAACGCCGATGTGGAGATCGAGGCGTGATGCGGATGGGGTTTCGCACACAGATCGCGCTCCTGGTCGTGTCGGTCTTGTTTGTCGCGCAAAGCGTGGGTCTGTGGCTCTTTGTCGATGAGCGTTCGCTGGCCGTGCAGGCCGCCATCGGCAGTGAAGCGGCCGGGCGGGCGGCCAATGTGGCACGGCTGATCGAGGAAGCCCCGCTGGATCTGCATGACGAGATCGTAGCGGCGGCCACTTCTCCCTTGGTGCGCTTTGCGTTGAGCGACACGCCCGAAGTGACCCATACGCATCATGACCAGAACGGGGCCATCGAGGCACGGGTTCGCGCGCTCCTGAACGATGGATACAGCCGGGACATCCGGGTCGAAGTGCATGAGATCGAACAGGGGCTGCTGCCCTTGCCGAACCTGTCGCCGGAAATGGCCGAGATGCATGCCGAAATGATGCAAGGCACTCTGGCTGCAATCGAAATGGAGCTCTCGATCGCCATTGAGGGCGGGCAGTGGCTCAATGTCGGCACGCGGTTCGAGCGCCCGCCGATCCAGTGGTCCTGGGCATCCACGCTCTCTTTCGCCCTCACCGTCGCCGTGCTGCTGCTTGCCATCTTCTGGTTTCTGCTGACACGCCTGACCCGCCCCCTGAACGATCTTGCCCGGGCCGCGGAGGTTTTGGGGCGCGGCGGCGGGCATGAGCCGATCGCGCCAACGGGCCCGCGCGAAGTCCGGGACCTGTCGGCCGCCTTCAATGACATGCAGGCGCGGCTGGCGCGCTTTGTGTCCGACCGCACGCAGATGCTGGCAGCGCTGGCCCATGATCTCAGATCTCCGCTCACAGCGCTGCGCGTGCGCGCCGAGCTGGTCGACGATCCCGAAACCAAAGAAGGGATCTCCGCGTCGCTCGACGAGATGCAGGACATGGTGGAAGCCACGCTCGCCTACGCGCGCGGTGTCGGGCAGGATGAAGCGCTGGAGGAGGTCGACATCAGCACATATCTGCTGACGCTTCATGGCGAGACCCGTGACGCGCTTGACCTGGTGGCCGGGCCGGACGCCCGGCTGCAGATCAAGCCAAAGGCGCTGCGGCGCGCCTTGCGCAATCTCATCGACAATGCGCTGCGCTATGGGCGTGATCCTGCACTCTCGTGGGAGATGACCGATGACAGCATCGACATCATCATCGACGATCAGGGGCCGGGCATCCCGGAGGCTGATATTGACGATGTGTTTCAGCCGTTTCTGCGGCTGGAGCAATCGCGCTCCCTGGAAACCGGCGGTCATGGCTTGGGACTTTCGATCGCGCGCAGCATCGTGCTGCAACATGGAGGGTCGATCGCGCTGTCGAATCGCGCCGAGGGCGGTCTCCGGGCGCGCGTCTCTCTGCCCATCGCGCGTCCTGAGACATCCGTATCCCGGAGTTCAGACGCTCTCGCGACAGACGGGTTTGCCCGCCGCCAAGCAGGCTGACCCAGACCGTTTCGCAATTCGTGTCTCTCACCATTGATACATAACCTTACAATTTTCCGGGGCTGATCGCATTCCGCCACTTCCCAGAGTTCGATAGAAAACAAAGCGTTCGACATGGAAAAGAGGCAGTCCCATGAAGGCAGGAAACCGATCGTTACTCTCGCGCCGCCACTTTGCCGGCGGCCTCGGCACTGCGATGCTGTGTGCGCCATCTTTGCTGCGCGCCGAAACGCTGGCGCCCGTGCGCCGCAACGCGTCGAGCTTCCGCACCCATAATTGGCAGGATCATTTCGATACTCTGGGCAAAGGCATCATCATCGCGGACACCATTTCGCGCGCGCTCCAGCAGTGGACGGCGGATGGCACCATGTTTGTCTATCCAACTTCTGTTCCGATGACGGATGAACTCACGCGCCGGGGATATACGGAAATCATCTTCAAGGACCCGGAACCCGATTGGACGCCGACACCCTCCATGCGCGAGCGCGACCCAACTTTGCCGGCCTACATGCCGCCGGGTCCGGACAATCCGCTTGGAGTGCGGTCGCTGCATCTGACATGGCAGTATTACCGCATTCACGGGACACATGACACGCGCAAGATCGGCCGACGCTCTTCGAGCGGCTGCATCGGTCTTTACAATGAGCACATCATCGAGGTTTTTGATCGGACCCCGGTTGGCACTCAGGTCAAATTGATCTGATGGGGCGATACAGCGTCATTGCATTGGCGATCGTGGCGATTCTGACCGTCGGCTTTTTGTGGACAGGGCCGGGCGACGACGCTGTAGAGCGAGCTTCCGGCGACGTCAGTGCGGGCGGCGCACCGATGGTCGAGGTTGTTCTGCCAGAAACTCTCTCGACCAACGCACAGGTCGGCAAATTGGCCTATGAGGCCAAATGCGCAGTGTGTCATGGTACGAATGCCGCTGGTCAGGACGGTGTCGCCCCACCATTGGTGCACAAGATCTATGAACCCAGCCATCACGGAGACGGTGCTTTCCTGCTGGCGGCGAAGAACGGCGTTCGGGCACATCATTGGCGCTTTGGAAACATGCCACCCGTGGAGGGCGTGACGGATGGGGATGTAAAGATGATCGTGGCCTATGTGCGGGAATTGCAGCGGGCGAATGGGATAAACTGAGCAGGCAAACAAGTGAAGGATAGTCGCGTGAAGCAAATACTAGGAATTGCCGTTTTTCTGGCCATGATTGGAACGAACGCCCTGGCGCATTCGGAAAAAGAAAGCATGACGCCTGCCGATGGCGCGGTCCTGGAAAACGTGCCCGAGACACTCGAGATGCGGTTCAACGACGGGATGCGTTTGACGAAAGTCGAAATGACCCATGCGGGCACCCAGGTCGAAACGCTCGACCTCGGCGCACAATCAGGCTTCGTGAAAGAATTCTCCTTGCCGCTCGTGCCGATGGGGTCCGGTCTCTACCAGATCGAGTGGCGCGGGCTGGGTGTTGATGGACATCCCATGACCGGCAGTTTCTCCTTCGAGGTGAAGTGAGGCGTGCCGGATCTCTGGGGACTGGCCGCGATTGCCACCAAGTTCTTCCTCTACCTCGGGGTCCTCGCGAGCGGAGGCCTTATCCTCTGTCGACTTGTTCTCGCCGACCAGATGTCGGCACTCGATCGCGCAGCGCGCATTTGGGCCATTGGCTTTGCCACACTGGCGGTGGCAATGGCCGCCTTAGGATTTGCCGTCCGGGGTGCGGTGCTCATGGATGACGTCTCCGGCATGGTCGATCCGTCCATTCTGGCACTTCTATGGCAGACCCCACCCGGAGAGGCTTTGCTGTTCCGGCTCCTCGGTCTGGGGACACTTGTTCTCGGCGCTGCGATCGGCGGGCGTTGGCTATGGGTCGCTGCGGTCGGCGGCGCTGTCGCGATCTGGAGCTTTTGCGAGATCGGTCATGTGGCGAGCCAGGATCGGCTGTGGTTTCAGAGTGTCTTGTTTGCGCATCTCATTGCCGCGGCATTCTGGATTGGCATCTTCCTTCCACTCAGCCGCCTCTCGCGGTCCGCGGACACTTTGGGTGACGCCGCAGCCCTCGGGCATCGCTTTGGCCAGATCGCCGCTGTCGCCGTTCCGCTCCTCGTCGTTGCCGGCGCGATCATGACCTGGCGCCTGGTGGGATCCGTCTCAGCCCTGTTCGGAACCGGCTACGGTCTGTGGCTTTTGGCAAAGCTTGCCGCTGTGGCATTGCTGTTGGCTTTGGCAGCACTCAATAAGGTGCGTCTCGTACCGGCTCTTCAACGGGGTGATCCCGGCGTCGGCCCGCAACTGTCAAAGTCGATTTCCTTGGAATGGCTCTGCGTTGGCGTCATTCTATTCGCAACAGCCATCTTCACTTCAGTTCTTACGGTGCCCACATGAGCCTGACAAAACGTGACTTTCTCAAAATGAGTGCCGCCGGTTTGGCGGTGTTGCCGCAGGCCCTGTCCGCACAGACGACATTGGTGACGCTGAGAGCCAGCGTCACCGATCTCCAATTGCTGCCGGAGCAATATGAAAAGACAACGGTATGGGGCTTCGAAGGGCACGCCCCCGGCCCGGAAATCAGAATTGCACAAGGGGCTCGGGTAACCCGGCGGATCGTCAATGACCTGCCGGCGCCGACCTCGGTTCACTGGCATGGCATTCGCATTGAGAACGCCATGGATGGCGTGGCGGGCCTGACGCAGGATGCGATCCTTCCGGGAGAGAGCTTTGAATATGACTTCGTGGCCCCCGACGCCGGTACCTATTGGTACCATTCCCATAACCGGTCGTTTGAGCAGGTCGCCCGTGGACTGCACGGAGCGCTGATCGTGGAGGAGCCCGACGCGCTCGACATCGATCATGAGGAGGTCCTTATCCTCGATGATTGGTTGATCGATCCCGAGACCGCACAGATTCCGGACACCTTCGGGGCCATGCATGATCTCAGTCATGCAGGCCGGCTCGGGAACTACATCACCACGAATGGGCGCTATAACCTGTCGCGCGACGTGGCGCGGCACGACCGGCTGAGGCTGAGACTGATCAACGCGGCCAATGCACGGGTGTTTCAACTGGGGCTGGACGGGCTCGACGGCTGGATTGTTGCCTTGGACGGCATGCCTTTGGGTCAGCCACAGCCGATTGACGGGACTTTTCTTCTCGCCCCCGCCCAACGCATCGATCTGATTGTCGATGTCGTCGCAGAGGTGGGTGGCGCCGGGCATATCGTACAGTTCGACCGTGACGAGAGTTTCTCTCAAGTGGCCTTCGAGGTGCGATCAGATGGCACGCGCGCGCGCCGCGCAGCGCCGCTGGCATTGCCACCGAATCCTGTTCCCGTGCCGAATCTGGCCGAAGCAAGAGACATCGCTTTGCGCATGGAAGGTGGAGCCATGGGTGGCATGCGGGGCGCGATGATGGGCGGTCGGATGTCATCGATGCGCGACATGATGCAAGCCGGGCAATTCTGGGCCTTCAACGGATCGGTTGGGGGCATGGACGGCTCTCCATTGGCATCTCTTTCACGGGGCGAAACGGTCCGGATCAAGATCACCAACGACACCTCCTTCCCGCACGCGATGCACCTGCATGGCATGCATTTCCACGAGATTGCAGCTGACGGAAGCCTCGGAGCTCTGAGAGACACCACGCTGCTTCAGCGCGGCGAGGTTCGGGACATTGCCTTTGTCGCGGACAATCCCGGCAAATGGCTGCTGCATTGCCACATGCTCTCGCACGCGGCCTCGGGCATGATGACCTGGGTCGATGTGGCGTGACCCGGGCTACGCTCTCCCTGGGCATTGGACTGCTGCTTCTCCTCGGGGCAGGGATCTATGTCTGGACCGGCGCAGCTGCCGAGTCCGAGCGCGGCGTCATGCCCGAAGACATCGACATTGTCGCCGGAAAAGCGCTCTATGCCGAGACCTGTGCGGCCTGCCACGGTGCCAATCTCGAGGGTCAGCCGGACTGGCGTAGCCCGGGCGAAGACGGGCGATTGCCCGCGCCGCCGCATGACGAGACCGGGCATACCTGGCACCACGGGGACCAGCTTCTGTTTGACTACACCAAGCTCGGGGGACGCGCTGTCATGGCGGCGCAGGGCATGGACTTCGACAGCGGGATGCCCGGCTTCGGGGATCAACTGAGCGATCAGGAAATCTGGAACATCCTGGGGTACATCAAATCAACCTGGCCCGAACGGATTCAGGACATGCAAGCTGTGCGGACGGAAGGCGAGACGCGCAGCAGGGAGAATTAGAATGCAAATCACCAAGGTGATGGCGATACTCGCCATAGTGACACTGCCACTGGCCGCGCAGGCTGACACGCTGAGTGAGGACAGGGTGAAAGAGCTGGTGCTCGAGGCCATTCGCGAGAACCCCGAGATTGTGCTCGAGGCGGTTCAGATCATCGAACAACGCGAACAGCAGCGCCAGGCGGCAGCGGCGGCAAGCGTGTTGTCTGACAACCGGGATGTTCTGGAGAACGATCCGAACGCGCCGGTCCTCGGCAACCCGGATGGCGATGTGACCGTGGTCGAGTTCTTCGACTACAACTGTCCCTATTGCCGCCGCGTGAAACCAGAGATCGAAGCGCTGCTCGCCGAAGATCCGAACGTCAAACTGGTCTACCGGGAGTGGCCGATCCTCGGCGAGGGGTCGGTCTTTGCTGCCCGCGCCGCGCTGGCCGCGCGCGAACAGGGCAAGTACGAGGAATTCCACTGGGCCTTGATGGGGATGCAGGGCCGCGCGGAAGAGGCGAGCGTCATCCGCGTGGCCGAAGAGGTCGGGCTCGATATCGCCCAACTCCGTCGCGACATGCAGGCGCCTGAGATTGACGCCCATATCTCTGCATCGATGGAGATGAGCCGCGACCTTGGCTTTAACGGGACGCCGTCCTTCGTGATCGGCGATGCGCTGGTTCCAGGTGTCATCGACGCGGACCAGATGATCCGGCTGACGGAAGAAGCCCGCGCGGCCAAGCAATAGGATCAGACCGGGTGTGTGCTGTAGCCAGCCGCCTCGATCGCCTTTGCGACAGCGCTACCGGTCTGGCGTGTCTCCACAGCGACCGTTCGGGCGGTGAGGTCAGGGGTAACCTGCGCCGCCGGGTCGAGCGCGAGAATTTCTCGGGTGATAGCGGCCGTGCAATGACCGCAACTCATGTCCGGGACATGGAATTTCATGGATGACCCTCCTTGGTTAGGAGAGGCTTAGGGTTTCCAGCAGGTGGAAGGTCAAGCGTCTGTCGCCTGGGGCTCCGCGCGTTTTTCGGGGGATATCGCATCCGACGGCTGGCGGGTCCCGTGACAGGATTTTCCCATGAAAAGGAACATCACCCCATGAGCCGCGAGACACAGCAGGATTGGGGCCAGCACACCGAGGCTGGTGGAGAGCCCCGAGATGGTCCCACCGCCTGCGAAGAAGACGAGCAGGGGCAGAACCATGACCGCGCAGCAGATCCACATCCCGGCATGCATGATTTTGGTTCCGGTTCCGTGATTTTGTGTCTTTTGGGCGTGCATGGTTGGACCTCCGAGCCCTCTGATATCTGACAAGCGGGCGGGCCAGCAAGTTTACATTCCGATACATTTCATTTGGAAACAGCTGGTTACAGACAGGTTATGCTCCCTTCACACGGGTGGCTGAATGTTTTTGTGAATTGCCCTTGAGCTTCCAGTGACTGGAAGCCCTATATTCGCCTTGAAGCTCGAATTGAGGTGAACCGCCATGACCGAAAGACACCAGAAAACGCTGAGCATAGAGGGCATGACCTGTGCCTCCTGCGTGGGCCGTGTTGAAAAGGCATTGTCCGGGTTGGAGGGCGTGACCGGCGTCACCGTCAATCTTGCCTCTGAAACCGCGCGCCTGTCTGTCGAGACGCCAGCTCATCTGACCAAGGCTGCGGAAACGTTGAAAACACTGGGCTATCCGGCCCGGACGGCGAAGATCACCCTGAACATCGCGTCCATGTCTTGTGCGTCCTGCGTGGGACGGGTGGACAAGGCGCTTGCCGACCTTCCCGGTGTGGTGTCGGTCACTGTGAATCTGGCCGCCGAGACGGCGATGGTCGAGTATCTCGAAGGGACAGTATCGCCCGGGGACCTCATGGCGGCCTCCGCGGCCATCGGCTACCCGGCGGAGATTGCAGAAGCAAACGCCAGCCAATCCCGGGTGGAACGCAAGGCGGAAGAGGCGGACGGACTGCGGCGCAATGTCCTGCTTGCAGCGGTGCTCACCCTCCCGGTCTTCATCCTCGAGATGGGCGCGCATCTTGTACCTGCCTTTCACATGGTGATCGAGCGCAGCATCGGGACGCAGACCTCCTGGATCATTCAGTTCCTTCTCACGACGATCGTCCTGTTCGGGCCGGGGCGTCATTTCTACACGAAAGGCGTCCCAGCACTCTTTCGGGGTGCGCCTGACATGAACAGTCTCGTGGCTGTCGGCACGGGGGCCGCATGGGTCTATTCCGTGGTTGCCACCTTCTTGCCAGCGCTTCTGCCCGAAGGCGTGCGTGCGGTCTATTTCGAGGCTGCGGCCGTGATCGTCGTTCTCATCCTGGTCGGACGCTGGCTGGAGGCGCGTGCGAAAGGTCGTACCGGAGCCGCCATTCAGGCGCTTCTGGGTCTGCAGGTGCGCACCGCCCGTGTCATTCGGAACGGAGCGGCAGAGGAAGTGGATGTCGATGCCTTGGCTGTTGGCGACGTGATCCTTGTGCGCCCCGGAGAGCGGATCCCGGTGGATGGCGCGGTGACCGAGGGGTCCAGCAACGTCGATGAAAGCATGATCACGGGCGAACCGGTCCCCGTTGCGAAATCCGCGGGGGCAAACGTCACGGGCGGCACCGTCAACGGGACCGGCAGCTTGACCTTCCAAGCGGTCCGGGTCGGGGCGGACACAACGCTCGCGCAGATCATCCGCATGGTCGAAGAAGCGCAGGGGGCCAAACTGCCCATCCAGGGCCTTGTGGATCGTGTGACGCTGTGGTTCGTCCCGGCTGTCATGGTCTTGTCGGCATTGACGGTTCTTGTGTGGCTGACCGTCGGACCTGACCCCGCGCTTACCTTTGCACTGGTGGCCGGTGTGTCCGTTCTGATCATTGCCTGTCCCTGCGCCATGGGGTTGGCCACGCCGACATCGATCATGGTGGGCACCGGCCGCGCGGCGGAAATGGGGGTGCTCTTTCGCAAGGGTGATGCGCTTCAAGCGCTGTCAGAGGTCGATGTCGTCGCGCTCGACAAGACCGGGACCGTCACCGAAGGCCAGCCGACCCTTACCGATGTGATCGTGGCAGACGGCTTCGATCGGAAGCGCGTTCTCGGCCTGATTGCCTCCGTCGAAGCACAGTCCGAACACCCGATTGCCGAGGCCATTCTCCGCGGCGCGCAAAGCGACGGTGTTGCTGTGCCTTCTGCGACGGGCTTTCGGTCTGTCACGGGTTACGGTGTTGCCGCGACAGTCGAGGGCCAAGAGGTCTTGGTCGGTGCGGATCGTTACATGCGCCGCGAAGGGATCGAGATCGCCGCGCTGATGGATAGGGAAAAGGATCTTGCAAGCCGCGGTCGGACCGCGCTCTATGCGGCCATAGACGGCGAACTGGCGGCGGTGATCGCTGTCGCGGACCCTGTGAAGCGCGCGAGCCAGGAGGCCATTGCCGCCCTGCATGATCGCGGTTTCAAAGTTGCGATGATTACCGGCGACAAACAGGAAACTGCCGAGGCCATCGCGCGTGAGACCGGGATCGATCACGTGATTGCCGGGGTCCTGCCCGATGGCAAGGTGGCCGCGCTCGATGATTTGCGGGCCGGGGACCGAAAGATCGCGTTCGTGGGCGACGGGATCAACGACGCGCCGGCCCTGGCGCACGCCGATGTCGGCATTGCCATCGGCACAGGCACCGACGTTGCCATCGAATCCGCGGATGTTGTGCTGATGTCAGGGGACCTGCGCGGTGTGGTGAATGCTGTCGAGGTCTCGAAACGGACCATGACGAACATCCGCCAGAACCTGGTCTGGGCCTTTGGCTACAATGTCGCGCTGATCCCGGTCGCCGCAGGCGTTCTTTACCCGGCCTTTGGGCTGCTTCTGTCGCCGGTCTTTGCGGCGGGTGCCATGGCCCTGTCCTCGGTTTCGGTTCTGACAAACGCCCTGCGTCTGCGCCGCATCACCCCCGCGATGCGCGAAGAGGCGACCCCCCCTGCGCCGCGGATCGAAACGCAATCGCAACCTGCTGAATAGGAGGGCAAGGACATGAATATTGGAGAAGTTGCGGACCGGTCCGGCATTCCACCAAAAACCATCCGATACTACGAGGATATCGGCCTGATCAGGCCGCAAAGAAGCGACAACGGATACCGCGCGTTTCGGGAAACCGACCTCCATAAACTGGCTTTTCTCGGTCGCGCCCGGGCGCTCGGGTTCTCGATCGAGGATTGCCGTGTCCTTCTGAGCCTTTACGAGGACGAAACGCGGGAGAGTGCTCAGGTGAAGGCCATCGCCGAAGAGCATCTGTCGGCCATCGATGACAAGATCGCGCAGCTTCGGGAGATGCGGGAAACACTGTCGCACCTCGTCGATGCCTGCCACGGTGATCATCGCCCGGATTGCCCGATCTTGGGAGAATTGGCAGGCGCGACGGAGTAACACGAAAAAAATAGCTTGGATTGGGAACCTTCCAGCGCTGGAACTTTGTTCGCTTGGTGAAGGAGAGGAATTCCGATGTCAGAATCTACATTCGAAACCCAGCATTCCCATGAGGAGGCCAAAGCCAAATCGCACGACCACGCGCAATCCTCCTATGGTCGCTTCTTTGCGATGGTCGGCACTTCCACCGCCTTGATGTTCGGGTTGATGTACCTGAACACCTACGCATTCGAGCATGTCTATTGGAGTGAGACGCGCTTCTACATGACCTTTGTGATGGGCGCGACCATGGCAATTGTCATGTTGACCTTCATGCTCGGCATGTACCGAAACACAACCGTCAACACTGCAATCTTTGCCGGGTCGGCCGTTCTGTTTGCCGGTGCCCTGTGGCTGGTTCGAAGCCAGGAAACCGTACAGGACGAAAGCTGGATGAGCGCGATGATCCCGCACCATTCCATCGCGATCATGAC
>CAYZKE010000043.1:0-12155 GCA_964478505.1 uncultured Loktanella sp. | reverse complement strand
CAGCTCTGCGGGCGATGTGAATGGCGACGGGTTTGATGATATTATTGTAGGGGCGTATCGCGCCGATCCAAACGGTACTTCCTATGCTGGCACCAGCTATGTCATCTATGGGGGCGCGACAGGTGCGAACCTAGAGCTGTCCGCCATTGAGGCGGGAAGCACCGCCGGCTTTGCGATCAACGGTGTGGATGTGCTTGACCGAAGCGGCGTCTCCGTCAGCTCTGCGGGCGATGTGAATGGCGACGGGTTTGATGATATTATTGTAGGGGCGCATCTCGCCGATCCAAACGGCACCTCCGCTGCTGGCACCAGCTATGTCATCTATGGCGGCGCGACAGGTGCAAATGTCGCGCTGTCCGACATCGAGGCGGGAAGCACCGCCGGCTTTGCGATCAACGGTGTGGATGTGAGTGATTCCAGCGGCATCTCTGTCAGCTCTGCGGGCGATGTGAATGGCGATGGTTTTGATGATATTATTGTCGGGGCGTATCTCGCCGATCCAAACGGCACCTCCAATGCGGGAACCAGCTATGTCATCTATGGCGGCGCGACAGGTGCAAATGTCGCGCTGTCCGCCATTGAGGCAGGCAGCACCGCCGGCTTTGCGATCAATGGAGTGGATGTGAGTGATCTCAGCGGCCGCTCCGTCAGCTCTGCGGGCGATGTGAATGGCGACGGGTTTGATGATATTATTGTAGGGGCGTATCGCGCCGATCCAAACGGTACTTCCTATGCTGGCACCAGCTATGTCATCTATGGGGGCGCGACAGGTGCGAACCTAGAGCTGTCCGCCATTGAGGCAGGCAGCACCGCCGGCTTTGCGATCAACGGTGTGGATTTGAGTGATCGAAGCGGCCGCTCCGTCAGCTCCGCGGGCGATGTGAATGGCGATGGGTTTGATGATATTATTGTCGGGGCGTATGGCGCCGATCCAAACGGCACCTCCGCTGCTGGCACCAGCTATGTCATCTATGGCAGCGCGACGGGTGCGAACCTAGAGCTGTCCGACATTGAGGCGGGCAGCACTGCCGGCTTTGCGATCAATGGAGTGGATGTGAGTGATTTCAGCGGCTTCTCCGTCAGCTCTGCGGGCGATGTGAATGGCGATGGTTTTGATGATATTATTGTTGGGGCGCGTCTCGCCGATCCAAACGGCACCTCTGATGCTGGCACCAGCTATGTCATCTATGGCGGCGCGACAGGTACCGAGAGTACGACCGCTGTTGCAGAGGTTGGCACAGCAGCCGCTGATAACTTTACCGGCAATGCCGGCGATGACAGCTTCACAGGTATCAGCCTCGATGACGTCGTTCGCGGTGGCGCGGGTGATGACAGCATTTCCATCACCAGCCTCGATTTCGCTGACGTTGATGGGGGTAATGGCACCGATACGCTGGTGCTGGACGGGGCGGGCCTGACGCTTGATCTGACGGGGCCGCGCACGGATATTGAACAATTCGAGGTGATTGATCTGAACGGCAGTGGCGCAAATGAACTGACGCTGGACCGGCTGTCGGTGCTGGATCTGTCGGATGATACCTCTGGCGGGATTACTACCTTTAGGGTCATGGGCGGGCTTGATGATGCGGTGAGCGCGGGCGATTTTGCCGATTGGACCGCTGGTGGACAAGTCACCGAGGGCAGCACGACCTATGATGTCTTTACCAATGGCAACGCTGAGTTATTAATCGAGGACGCCATAAACTTTAGCCAAGTGGCCGCACCAGACTAGATAGTATCAGGTTGTAGTATAGGACAACGAGAATGACCCAGAGCCAAGAACCCGCACTGCAAATGTACGGGTCCCGTCTGTTCGCGAAATGGCTGGCCGAGATGCAGGCAAGCCTGGTCTTTACGACCTATCAGGCGGGTAAGGTGTTCTTTGTGGGGATGAAGCCCGATGGAACGCTGTCGATTTTTGAGCGGACGTTTGATCGCTGTATGGGCCTTGCTGTGCAAGACCGGCGCATCTGGATGAGCACGCGCAATCAGATGTGGCGGTTTGAGGACTTTCTAGAAGCAGGGCAGTCCTATGAAGCGTATGACGCACGCTATGTCCCGTCGGCGGGACATGTGACGGGGGATGTGGATATCCATGATATACACATGCGCCCTGATGGATCACCGATTTTTGCGGTCACACGCTTTAATGCTTTGGCGACATTGTCCGATAGCGGCAGCTTCAAAGTATTGTGGACGCCGAATTTTATCGACCGGATTGCGGCAGAGGATCGCTGTCATCTGAACGGCTTTACGCTTGAGGGAGAGACGCTGCGCTATGCGACCTGCGTTGGGCGTTCGAATGTCTCTGACGGCTGGCGGGACCACCGGGTGGGCGGCGGCCTTTTGATTGATATTCCAAGCAATGAGATCATCAACGACAGTTTGTCGATGCCTCATTCCCCGCGCTTGCATGACGGGCGGCTGTGGTTGATCCAAAGCGGAACCGGCGAGTTTGGGCATATTGATCCCGGCAGCGGTGCTTTTGAAAGCGTCTGCTTCTTACCGGGATTTGGCCGCGGTTTGAGCTTTATCGGGGACTATGCAGTGATCGGCCTTTCACTGCCGCGTGACAATTGTAGCTTTAATGGCTTGCCATTGAACGAGCGGCTCGCGCAGGAGGGCGTACAGCCCAAGTGTGGCCTTGCTATTGTAAACCTCAAAACCGGCGACCTTGAGCATCAGTTCATTCTAGAGGGCGTTGTGAAGGAATTGTTTGATGTCGCCGTCTTGCCTAATGTGATCAGGCCGATGGCGCTAGGTTTGCGGAATGACGAGATCAGTTTCGAGATCAAGCCGGAATTGGCGTGATTTAGTCCAGTACAATTTGCGTGATTATCTCTAGGCTGTTTTGCTCAGCAGTATTTTACGGCTTTGTGAGCGAGTACGGGACTGTTGCATTAATCGAGCGATTTGGCGACGTTCATATTTTTGAGGTCTGTCATGCCGCGTCAATCACCCTTT
This sequence comes from uncultured Loktanella sp., assembly GCA_964478505.1. GTDB lineage: Bacteria > Pseudomonadota > Alphaproteobacteria > Rhodobacterales > Rhodobacteraceae > Yoonia. Next base: position 9,191 of record CAYZKE010000043.1, on the reverse strand, counting down.
AAACATCACCGTTTTCCATGCGACGTCATCCTTTGTGCGGTGCAGTGGTAGCTGCGCTTCCCGCTGTCTTATCAGGACGTAGTGGATCTACTGGCCGAGCGGGGGATCACCATTGACCGGTCGACAGTATATCGCTGGGTTCAGAAGTTCGGCCCGGAGCTGACCAAGCGAACAGAGAGGCATCTGCGTCGCGCCAGCGTCGACTGGCATGTCGATGAGACCTACATCCGTGTCGGCGGCAAATGGCGCTACTTGTGGCGCGCAATCGACGCCAACGGTCAAATGGTTGATTTCCGCCTCACCGCGCGACGGGATGCGAAAGCGGCCAGAGCCTTTCTGAACAAAGCGATTGAGCGTGTCAGGCGACATAGACCGGTCACCATCGTAACGGACAAAGCCCACTCATATCGGCGAGTGATCCGCGAGATCAATCATCGCTACGACCCGCATTTCGACAGTATCCGGCACATCGACAAGAAGTAGTGCAACAATCTCATCGAGAGCGACCATGCAGCGATGAAACGGCTGCTCGGTTATCGCCAGAGCTTTCGGTCCCTGCGATCAGCCAAAGCAACCCTGAGCGGGATCGAAACGATCAGAACAATCAAACGTGGCAACATCTATCACAAACAACCAGGCGTTCAGGGCGAGATTCTGTTCATCAATCAGCTGTTTGCAGCCGCCTGATCCGATAAGCTCACAACGCCAAAAGCCGGCCACCACTACTAATGCAACAGTCCCAGTTCATCTTAGTCTCCTTTCGCATCAGTATGGCTTTCTGCCGGCGGTCTGTCGAAGGATAAGCGTGTTCGCACCTTGTATTCGCGCGCCGCGAGCGTCGCCAACCCGGCGGCATCGCGGCGCGTGCTAACCGTCAGGCGCCGTGCGGCGGCAGCACCGGGCGAATCTCGACCGACCCGGCCGTCACGCACGGTGCCTTTGCGGCCCATTCGAGTGCGGTATCGAGGTCAGGCACGTCGATGATGAGATGCCCCCCAAGCGCCTCTTTGGTGTCGGCGAAAGGGCCCTCAGAGACGTGACGCGTCCCATTCTCGATACGCAACGTCGTCGCCGTTTCCGGCGAAAGCAGTCCTTCTCCACTGACCATCACACCCGATTGCGCGATCTCGCCAATGAATCTGCCCCAGCCACCAAAATAGGCCTCGTGCTGCGAGGGATCGTTGTGTTTGCCCCATTCCTCAGTGACCTCGCGGAACTGCAACATGTATTTCATCGGATTTTCCTTCCTTTTCTGAATGACCGTCGGCCGACGGCCTGTCGTTGAGTGAGCGTGTTCGTACCCGCTCATAGTCTTGTGCGGCGGGGTCAGCGCATTTCGACAGAACTCAATTATCGGTGCGAAATTTGTCGACTATTATCGTTGGTCGTTCGAGCTCGGGGCAGACCTTGGGGTTGTCGATAAATGTCAGGGGAAGGTCGGGTTGCCGAGCGACGAATATCGTTTGATTTCGTCACGTTTTTGGCCGTGGCTCGGAGAGCGGACTTTGGCGCATGGTGCAGCATCCTGTACTACGGGCTCACTGCCGACTTTGGCTGCGTTTGCACATCGTAGAAACTGGGGCGCAGCTCCGATCGTCCGCTTTCTTCGCGCTGCCCTTTCGATCTCGCACTTGCAGCGAAAGTCCGGTTTCCGCCCTTCGCGACAGATGCCACAAATTTCATCAAGGGCAAGAGTGGGCTTAAGCCGCCCTTTCGCGGCAATGTGGACCAAGGTCAGCTAAAGCGATATTCTGTAGTTTGTGCTACACAAGTTCTGACCCTAAGCTGAGCGAAAATTCAGTGATCAATGCTCAAAACTTCTGACTTGTGGTGGTATGAAGTGTGGTATTGATTCAATAAGGCGCTAAAATACTTATAAACTGTAATGAGTTACGAGAATAGGAAGGCGGACTGTCTGTCCGCCACTTACCCCCACCGTTTGCGTGATTACTTTGTTTGCCGCTGTTCAGCTGACGTATGGCGCGTCGTCCAGTTCAATCAGGTGATTGGGTAAATCGTTGGTTTTCGGGCGATCGAGCGGAAAGTGTTTGATCAGCAAATCGCCCGCACCGCCGATAATGGACAAGAACCCGTTTTCCATGTCGTCGGCTTTGATTGCCGTTACAAAACCTGCGATCAGATCGTCCCAATCCGATTGCTGGACCCGTTCATTGATACCCCTGTCGGCAAGGATCGTGACATAGTGCTCCTCCCACGACACAAAGATCATGATTGCGTTGCGGGCAGGGGTTTCATGCAGGTTCTGGTGGAAGAATTGTTCTGTGCTGTAACGCGCGCAGTTTTGCTGTTGGAGCCATTTGGGTGTCACCCAATGCCGGAGCGGCGTCGCTGCAAACGCGACGGCGAGGATCGCAAAGACGACCGCCTGATGCTGAAACTGCAATGTGAAATCATAATGCCCCAGCAGCTGCGCGATCCCTTGCGCCAGTGGCAGCATCAACGCAAGAATTGCTGCTGTCAAAAGGGGATAGAGCACATAGCGCGCAGATCGCTTGGTCACGACGCAGACCAGTTCGCTGTCACAGGTCTTTTCGACCTCGGCAATCCGGTTCTGGATCAGGGTTTTGGTGGCCGCATCAATCTTGCGCATATCTAGTCCTCACCAACTGCCCGAGGCACCGCCGCCGCCAAAGAGGCCGCCACCACCCAAAAAACCGCCGCCAAATCCGAAGAAACGGCCGATGGCAAAGAAGGGCAGAAACAACAGGAAGAGAAACGACTCCCAGTTTGTCGGTTCGCGGTATTCTCCACCCAATGCCGCAATAATTGCCTGATGTCCCGCGACGATGCCGCCCTCAAGGTCGTCGTCACGGAAGCGCGGCAGGATTTCGTTGTCGATGATGCTTTGGGCAATCCGGTCCGGCAGCCTGTCTTCCAGTCCGCGCCCGACCTCGATCCGCACCCTGCGATCATTGGGGGCCACCAGGAGCAACACGCCATTGTCCGCATTTGCCTGCCCGATGCCCCACGTATTCCCGAGCCAGCGCCCGTAGCGTTCGACCGTCCAGCCCGCAAGCGTGTTGACGGTCACCACCACGACCTGGTCGGTTGTTTGCGCCTCGAAGGCTTTGGCCGTGTCGGTCAGGCTCTTGATGGCCGAGATGCTCAAAATGCCGGCCTGATCCGTCACCCAGAACTGATCTTCGGGGGCGTTGTCAGGTGCTTGGGCGAATGCGGCCGTGAACCAGAGGAATGGCACCAGCACGCAGGCCCAAAACATTCTCGAGGAGAGACAAAAGACTGTCCTTCGCATGTCTGCCCTTTCGTCCGGCACTGTCTATCCGGACCATACGACAAGGACATTGATTTTCATATACTTTTGCGATGCTGCATGAACCTAGCTGCCGTTGCGTACCTCACGCACCCACGCAACAAGTGTTGCGCGCGCCTCGGAGTCCATCTGGACGGCGTTGGGTGGGGGCATGGCTGACGCCTGCTTGCAGGTAAATCTGGCTGGCGTGGCGCGCCACATCGCTGGGGGTTTCCAGATACACTCCCTTGGGCGCCCATTGCATGTTGCCCCAGACAGGTTCGCGTGCGTGGCACATCGAACAATTGCCGATCACCGTGTTGTAGGCCGCATCAAATCCTTCTGCCGACGCGAACCGTTCTTCATAGGCGGTTAGCGGGCGTGCCTCGGCCTCTTGCCATGTATCGCCCGTGCGGACTGTGGACAGCCATGCGATGATGATCATCAGCAACACGGTCACCGCCCATGTCCAATGCGGCCCTTTGCCGGTCTTGTGCATCGTGTTGAAGTAATGCCGGATCGTGACTCCAGTCAGAAAGATCAGGCTTGCGATGATCCAGGAATACTCTGTGCCAAAAGCCAGCGGATAGTGGTTCGACAGCATCAGAAACACGACCGGCAAGGTCAGATAGTTGTTGTGGGTAGACCGCACCTTGGCGATCTTGCCGTATTTTGCATCGGGCGTGCGGCCCGCCTTGAGATCGGCCACCACGATGCGCTGGTTCGGCATGATCTGAAAAAACACATTGGCGGTCATGATGGTGGCGGTGAAAGCGCCCAGATGCAGCAATGCTGCGCGCCCTGTGAAGACTTGGTTGTAACCCCATGACATGGCCACAAGGATGACGAACAGCAGCAACATCAGCAGGGTTGGCTGCTCGCTCAGTTTCGATTTGCACATCGCGTCATAGGCCAGCCAGCCGATTGTCAGCGATCCACCCGAGATCAGGATACCTTGCCAAAGTGCGAGATCGGCCTTGGTGGGATCCAGCAGGTAAAGCTCACCCCCGACCCAGTAAACAATCATCAAAAGCGCCGCACCGGATAGCCAAGTGGAGTAGCTTTGCCATTTATGCCACGTCAGATGTTCGGGCATCTGTGGCGGTGCGACCATGTATTTCTGCGTGTGATAAAACCCGCCACCATGCACTTCCCATTCCTCGCCGGACACACCCTCGGGCATGTTTGGCGCGGGCTTCAGCATCAGATCAAGCGCGATGAAATAGAACGACGCGCCGATCCACGCCATGGCCGTAATGACATGCAACCAGCGGACCGAAAAAGCGATCCAGTCCCAGAAAATAGCAAGATCATACATGGCGTGTCCCCGTTTTGGCGTTGGCGTCAGCCCATCCTATGCGAGCGCGGATTGTTCTGCTATTCCTTGCAGAGGCCAAACAGCATCAAAAAAAACAATCAAATGTCTTATCTCGACAATATCCGCACATTCGTCCGTGTCTATGAGCTTGGCAGCATGTCCGCCGCCGCGCGCGATCTGCGGATTTCGCCTGCGGTCACGTCCGCGCGCATTTCCCAGCTTGAGGGGCATCTGAGCGTGCGTCTGTTCCAGCGCACCACGCGAAGCCTGACGCCGACCGAACAGGGCAGGGCGTTTTATGGCGGCGCTTGCGAGATTCTGGAAAGCGTGGCGAATGCCGAAACCCAAGTGGTCAATATCACCGAAAACCCCAAGGGCGCACTCTATGTTGCGGCCCCGTTAGGGGTTGGCAGGCGTTTGATTGCGCCACATGTGCCGGATTTTCTGGCACTTTATCCCGAAATCACCCTGCGACTGCGTCTGACGGATCGCAAAGTGGACCTGACGACGGAAGGTCTGGACCTAGCATTCTTTTTGGGTGAGCCGGAGGATAGCAACCTGCGCATTCGCAAGATTGCCGATGTGCAGCGAATCCTATGCGCTGCACCGGCCTATATTGCCAAGCGCGGAACCCCTGCCTCGGGCGACGATCTGATCGCGGACGGCCATGAATGCCTGAACCTGCGCTTTCCCGGAGCGTCGGAATTTCAATGGCGTCTGATGACGCAAGAGGGACCAAAGAAGTTTCGGGTCCAAGGCCGCTACGAATCCGACGATGGCGATGTGCTGACCGATTGGGCGCTGTCCGGTAACGGGATCGCGATGAAGCCTGTGTTCGAAGTGGCCGAGCATATCAAGGCGGGCCGATTGGTGCCCGTTGCGACCCAGACGCCGCCCGTGCCGATTCAAATGGCCTGTTTGTTCACCCACCGCAGGCGGCAAGACCCCAAAACGCGGCTCTTTATGGATTTCGTGATCGACCGGATCAGCGCCGTTGTGCGCGGCGATCAGGACCCGCGGTAAGTGCTATAGCCGAAGGGCGACAGCAGCAGCGGCACATGATAATGCGATGCTTCCGACATGCCAAAGCGGATCGGAATGATGTCCAGAAAACGCGGGTCTTCGGGCGGGGTGCCGATGGCATCAAGATAGGCGCCTGCGTGGAATACCAACTCATATGTACCGGTTACGAATTGATCCGCAGGCAGGATTTGTTCATCCGTGCGCCCGTCATCATTCGTGACCAAGGTCTTGAGCAGGCTGCGCGCCTCGCCTGCAATCGCAAAAAGCTCAATTTTGAGGCCTTGCGCCGGACAACCGCGCGCCGTGTCCAGAACATGTGTTGTCAGATAACCGCTCATTGCGCTGCTCCTTTGATGCTGTTCCACTTAGTGCCAGAAAGGCAGATGAAGCGCAAAGCGACGCAAACAAGAGGCTCTTTCGCATTTTTTTTGAAAAAGAAAATCATTGCTTTGCTTTATAGGAAATTAACTTTGAAGAGGAACATGGCTTGACCCGCTACCCCCGCGACATGACCGGATATGGACCGAACCCGCCCGCTGCCAACTGGCCGAACGGGGCGAAAATCGCTGTGCAGATCGTGCTCAACTACGAAGAAGGCGGCGAAAACAATATCTTGCACGGCGATGCTGCATCCGAGGCATTCCTGTCCGAGATAACCGGTGCATCACCTTGGCCCGGCCAGCGGCACTGGAACATGGAATCAATCTATGAATACGGCGCGCGGGCAGGGTTTTGGCGTCTGCACCGTTTGCTGCGCGATCTGCCGATTACCATTTATGGCGTCGCCACCGCCTTGGCCCGTGCGCCGGAACAGGTTGCCGCGATGCAGGCCGCAGGCTGGGAAATCGCCAGTCACGGCTTGAAATGGGTCGAACACAAGGACATGCCCGAGGACGTGGAGCGCGCCCAGATCGCCGAAGCAATCCGCCTGCACACCGAAGTCACAGGTGCAGCGCCACTTGGCTGGTATACAGGCCGCTGTTCCAACAACACGGTGCGTCTGGTCGCGGAAACCGGCCAGTTCGCCTATGTCGCGGATAGCTATGCCGATGATCTGCCGTATTGGATGCAGTTCGGCCGCACTGACCAGTTGATCGTGCCCTATACGATGGACTGCAACGATATGCGCTTTGGCATTCAGGCGGGGTTCACGAATGGCGACCAGTTTGAAAGCTATCTGCGCGACAGTTTTGATGTGCTTTACGCCGAAGGTGCCGCAGGTGCGCCCAAAATGCTGTCCATTGGTCTGCATTGCCGTCTGATGGGGCGTCCAGGCCGTGCCGCGGCACTGGCGCGGGTGATTGATTACTTCAAATCGCACGATGATGTCTGGTTCGCCACTCGCGAACAGATTGCGGATCATTGGGCGGCGCAGCATCCTGCGCCAAACGCTGTGCGCCCCTCAGAAATGGACCGCGACACTTTCGTTGCGGCCTTTGGCGGTATCTTCGAGCATAGCCCGTGGATTGCCGAAGGCGCCCATGCGCTTGAATTGGGGCCGACCCATAACACCGCCATTGGCGTGCACAGCGCGCTGGCGCGGGTGTTCCGCTCTGCGTCCGAAGAACAGCGCCTGAATGTGCTGAAAGCGCACCCTGATCTGGCGGGCAAACTGGCGGCAGCCGGCAAGCTGACTGTGGAAAGCACGGCCGAGCAGGCGGGGGCAGGGCTTGACCTGCTGACCGACGACGAACGCGCGGCGTTCCAGTCGCTCAACGCGCAATACGTCGCGCGGCACGGTTTTCCCTTCATTATCGCGGTGAAGGACCACGACAAGGCCTCAATCCTTGCCGCTTTCCACCGCCGGATCGAGAATGACCGCGACACCGAATTCGCCGAGGCCTGCCGTCAGGTCGAACGCATCGCCGCATTGCGCCTGATCGAAAAGCTGGGCGCATGAGCAAGGAATTACACCTCACACCTCTCACACAAGAGGCTTTCGCGCCCTTTGGCGAGGTGCTGGAAGTCGCGGGCACACCCGACAAGATCATCAATCAGGGTCTTTGCGGGCGCTACCATGACCGCGCTAATATCGACATTGTCGACGGCCGCGCAGGGATCAGCATTTTCAAGGCCGAGCCGCGCGCATTTCCGATCTCGCTTGATATGATGGAACGCCATCCGCAGGGCAGCCAGGCCTTTCTGCCGATGAGCTTTGATCCTTTCGTCGTCGTGGTGGCCCCTGATCAGGGTGGCACACCGGGCCAGCCGCGCGCGTTTCTGACGACTGCAGGGCAGAGCATCAATTTTGCACGTGGCACATGGCACGGGGTTTTGACGCCCATCCATGCGCCCGGCCTTTTTGCTGTTGTAGACCGGATCGGGGAGGGTCCGAACCTGCAAGAGCATTGGTTCGACACACCATTCACCATTCTTGAGTGAGAAGAGATTTGCCAGCGGGACGACTGGCAAGATCGTCCAAAGGGAGGGACAAGACTATGGCTGACAACGCAATCGGAACCCCGGAGCAACTCCGCGATCCGAACTATACACCGGCACTTCATCGGGCCATTCCGCTCGGTATCCAGCATGTGCTGGCGATGTTTGTGTCCAACGTCACGCCTGCGATCATTATTGCAGGGGCGGCAGGTTTCGGGTTTGGTTCAGATGCGGGCGCCCAAGGGTTCCCCGACATGACTTACCTGATCCAGATGTCGATGCTGTTTGCCGGTATCGCGACATTGTTCCAGACAATCGGTTTTGGCCCTGTCGGTGCGCGTCTGCCAATCGTGCAGGGCACCAGTTTTGCCTTTATCCCCATTATGATCCCTCTTGTGGCGGGCAAAGGCGTTGATGCGCTTCCCGCGCTTTTCGGCGGTGTGATGATCGGTGGCCTATTTCACATGCTGATTGCGACCTTCATCGGCAAAATCCGCTTTGCGCTGCCGCCACTGGTCACCGGGCTGGTCGTCACAATGATCGGTTTGGCCTTGGTCAAGGTCGGCATCCAATACGCCGCCGGTGGCGTGCCTGCGATCAATTCGCCCGAATACGGCTCGCTCTTGAACTGGTCGGCGGCTTTGGTTGTGATCTTTGTGACCTTGGGCCTCAAGTTCTACGCCAAGGGTATGCTCGCGGTTTCGGCTGTCGTGATCGGTATTCTTGTGGGCTATGTCTATGCAATGCTTATGGGGATGGTCACCGTGGAAGGGATCGCCGCAAGCTGGAACCGCGCTGCACCTATCGCATTCCCCAGCCCGTTCAAATACGGATTTGAGCTAAGCTTTGCTGCGATTATCGGGTTCTGCCTGATGGCCTTCGTCTCGGCGGTAGAGACTGTGGGCGATGTGTCGGGGATCACCAAAGGCGGCGCCGGACGCGAAGCCACCGACAAGGAAATCACCGGCGCGACCTATGCCGACGGTTTCGGCACCGCCGTTGCTGGTATCTTCGGTGGTTTTCCGAATACGTCCTTCAGCCAGAACGTGGGCCTGATCGCCATGACCGGCGTGATGAGCCGCCATGTGGTGACCATTGGTGCGATCTTCCTGATCATCTGTGGTCTGATCCCCAAGGTGGGTGCTGTGATCAATACAGTCCCCATTGAGGTGTTGGGTGGCGGTGTCATCGTGATGTTCG
>CAYZKE010000042.1:0-12446 GCA_964478505.1 uncultured Loktanella sp. | reverse complement strand
ATGTTTTCGATATGCCAGAACGCAAGTGGTCTGCCTAGAGGCATCCGAAACCGATCGCCCTGCGTAACAGACATAAGCCATTGGAGAATATCATGCGCCTTATCCTTGCCGCCACCTTTGTCCTTCTCGCCGCCTGTACCGGCAAACCGTCGTTCGACGACCCCTCTCTCAGTGACCGCAAGTTGAACCTTGAAGAGTTCTTTGACGGTGAACTGGTGGCCTACGGGCAGTTTCAGGACATCCTTGGCACGGTGCGCCGCAGCTTTGTTGTGAACATCGACGGTGATTGGGATGGCGAGCGTCTGCGACTGGTCGAGGATTTTGTCTATGAAGACGGCTCAACCGAGCAACGGATCTGGACGTTGACCAAAACCGGCGATGATAGCTGGGTCGGCACCGCGCCCGGTGTGATTGGTGACGCGATCGGCGAGGAACAGGGCGACCGCTTTAACTGGAAATACGAGATTGATTTGCCAGTGCCGTCAGCGACAGGCGAGACAGAGACGCTGCGCGTGACATTTGATGACTGGATGTGGCTGCTGTCCGATGACCGCCTGCTGAACCTTGCTTATGTCAAACGCTATGGGCTGGATATTGGCACCGTCACCATTTCATTCGAGAAAGAGTAACGCGCTAGTCGGGGACGTTATCGATCCCCGACCCGCCCCAAGGATGGCAGCGCAGGATGCGGCGCACGGTCAGGTAGCTGCCTTTGATCGCGCCGTGTTTTTCCAGCGCTTCCAGCGAATAGGCCGAACAGGTGGGATGATAGCGGCAGCTCATCCCGACCCATGGCGACAGAACCATGCGATAAGCGCGGACCGGTAGCGAAACGATGTAAGCAAGTGGGCTCATCCGTGGACCTTTTTCATGGCGCGCCGCAGATCTGCGACCAGCGTATCAAAAGATAGGGTCGCGGTCAGGTCTTTGCGACCCACCAGCACGTAATCCCAGCCGTCACGGCCCATTTCCGGCAATACGATACGGGCGACTTCGCGCAGACGGCGCTTGGCACGGTTGCGGGCGACCGCATTGCCCACTTTCTTGGAACAGGTATAGCCGACACGAATCCCCTCTGCCTCACCTTCGGCGCGCTTGCGGCCTTGCAGGTGGATACCGGGGGTGCCTTGCCTGTGGGCGTGTGACGCACGCACAAAGTCGGCGCGCTTGGTCAATACGCAAACGGAAACCGCCGGAGTGCCCATGTCGGGCCCAACCGGCGGTTTCAAATCGGTCAAAACGACTGTTGCGCTTACGCGCTCAGCTTCGCGCGGCCCTTGGCACGGCGATTGTTCAGAATCTTGCGACCAGCCTTTGTGGCCATGCGTGCGCGGAATCCGTGACGGTTCTTGCGAACCCGGTTTGATGGTTGGAACGTGCGCTTCATAGCGTGCTCTCCGGTTAATGGCCAAACCCAAGCAATGGATTCGAAGCCGAACTACAATTCAGACCCGTCCTTTAGAGGGGGGCTGGCATCATGTCAACGCGCACCAAGGGGTGAAACTGCAACAATTCGCAGTTTTCTGCTGCGCCAAATGTTTCAATGGTGACAGATGATCTCCCCAAAACTGAAACATCTGGGGGCGTTTGCATCAATGCGCCGTGATGTGGGTATCGTGAAAGCGCGGATCAGTCCATTTACCATTGACGCCAGATCGTGCCCTCAGGACAGAATGTGATGACAGACATGCCAGATACCCGCGCTAACCCGCTTATCAAGAAGCTCCCTTTGATTACCATTATCATTGCCGCAGTCTTGGGCGCTTATTTCCTGCGCGACTACCTGACGTTTGAGGCCTTGGCCCAGAACCGCGAAACACTGATCGCGTTTCGCGACAGCAACTACTTTCTGACCGTGCTGGTCTTTATTGCGGCCTATGTGGTGATCGTGGCCTTCTCTCTGCCTGGTGCGACCATCGCGACGCTGACGGGCGGGTTTCTTTTTGCCACTTTCCCCGGCGCGCTGTTCAACATGACGGCAGCAACCATTGGCGCGACAGCGATCTTTCTTGCCGCCCGCTGGGGGTTTGGGGAAAGCCTTGGAAAGAAGCTCGAAACCTCGCAAGGGACGGTCAAAAAGATCAAGGACGGGATTGATGAAAACCAGTGGTCGATGCTGTTCCTGATCCGCCTTGTGCCTGCCGTGCCTTTCTTTTTGGCGAACTTGATTCCCTCTTTTCTTGATGTACCGCTGCATCGCTTTGTGATCTCAACCTTCCTTGGCATCATCCCCGGGTCTGTCGTCTACACCTCGGTCGGTGCGGGTCTGGGCGAGGTCTTTGCCCGTGGCGAAACCCCGAACCTTGGGATTATTTTTGAACCCCAGATTATCTTCCCCATCATCGGTCTTTGCGTGCTGGCAGCACTACCGATCCTGATCAATGCCTTGCGCGGCAAGAAAGGTCTTTAAGACATGAACCGGATCAAAACAGATATTTGCATCATCGGCGCTGGATCAGGTGGGCTGTCGATCGCGGCGGGTGCTGTGCAGATGGGCGCAAAGGTAGTCCTGCTTGAAGGCCACAAGATGGGCGGCGATTGCCTGAATTATGGCTGCGTGCCGTCCAAGGCGCTCATCGCCTCGGCCAAACAGGCCTATGCGATGTCGCACGGCGCGTCCCTTGGCGTGGCTGAGGTGGAACCTCAGGTCGATTATGCCGCAGCCAAGGACCACGTCGCAGACGTGATCGCCACCATCGCGCCTGTGGACAGCGTTGAACGTTTCGAGGGACTGGGCGTGCGGGTCATTTCAGAGTTCGGCAAATTCATTTCACGCACAGAGGTGCAGGCAGGTGACACCATCATCGAAGCACGCCGATTTGTGGTTGCCACAGGCTCTGGCCCCTTTGTCCCCCCGATCCCCGGGATTGAGGATGTCACCTATTACACCAACGAGAATATCTTTGACTTGCGCGTAAAGCCCAAGCACCTGCTGATCATCGGCGGCGGCCCTATCGGCATGGAAATGGCGCAGGCGCACCGGCGGCTGGGGTGCAATGTGACGGTGATCGAAGGGGCCAAGGCCTTTGGCAAGGACGATCCCGAAATGGCGGCGATTGTCCTGGAAAACCTGCGTGCCGAAGGGGTGAATATAGTTGAGGAGGCGCAGGCCGAAAAGATCAGCGCCAAGGGTGATACGATCACAGTCCACACCCCCAAGGGAGATTTCACCGGATCACATCTGCTGATGGCGGTGGGGCGCAAGGTGAACACCGAAAAGCTTGATCTGGATGCGGGCGGGATCGCCCATGATCGCGCAGGGCTCAAGGTCGGACCTGATTTGCGGTCGGTGACCAACAAAAAGGTCTATGCCGCAGGTGACGTGGCCGGTGGACTGCAATTTACCCATGTCGCGGGCTATCATGCCGGGGTTCTGATCCGGTCGATGCTCTTTGGCCTGCCATCAAAGCAGCGGACCGATCATATCCCCTGGGCCACCTACACGGACCCTGAACTGGCCCAAGTTGGCCTGACCGAGGCGCAGGCGAAAAAGAAGTTCGGGCCTGCGCTAGAGGTCGTGCGTTTTGACTTCCATCACAACGACCGCCTGATTGCGGAACGCAAGACCAAGGGTCTGATCAAGGTGATGGTTGTCAAAGGCCGCCCAGTCGGGGCTTCAATTGCGGGGCATATGGCGGGCGAGCTGATCGGCATGTGGGCCATGGCGATTGCCAACAAGATGAAGATGTCGGCCATTGCCAATACCGTCCTGCCCTATCCGACGGTCAGTGAGGTTAACAAACGCGCTGCGGGTGCCTATTTTAGCCCGAGACTTTTTGATAACCTCACGGTAAAGCGTGTCGTAGGCTTTGTGCAGCGTTGGCTGCCATAGGCCGCTAAAACGAGGCAATATGACCAACTCTCTTTCAGGTCGCTTTCTGATCCTCACGGTGATCTTCGTGATGCTGGCCGAGGTGTTTATCTTCGTGCCCTCGGTCGCGCGTTTCCGCGAGGATTACCTGCTTGCGCGGCTTGAACGTGCGCAGATTGCATCGCTGGCACTGGAAGCTGACGACATGATCAGCCCCGCACTCGAGAGCGAGTTGCTGCGCAATGCCGAGGTTTACAACGTGGTGCTGCGGCGCGATGAAATCCGGCAACTTGCCCTTTCGTCACCGATCCCCTCGCCCATCACAGCGACCTATGACATGCGCGACCCCAGCGCGATGACCTTGATCGCGGATGCCCTGCGCACGCTGGTGGATCCCGAAGACCGGATCGTGCGCGTCATTGGTAATCCGGTACGCGACGGCGGGCTCTTGATCGAAGTCACAATGGACGAAATGCCCCTGCGCAATGCGCTGTTGGAATACGGGCGCAATATCCTGTTCCTCTCGGCATTTATTTCGATCATCACGGCAAGCCTTCTGTTTCTTTCGGTGCAGATACTCTTGGTGCGCCCGATCAAAGGGGTCGTGAGCCAAATGCAAGCCTATGCCAAGGCCCCCGAGGACGCGCGCCAGATTATCACACCGCGTGCCAGCGTGACCGAGCTGCGCAACGCCGAAGAGGCCCTGCGGACGATGCAAACGCAGATGACCAGCTCGCTGAAACAGAAAGAGCGTTTGGCCCAGCTTGGCGGCGCTGTGGCGAAGGTGAGCCATGATCTGCGCAATATCCTGACATCAGCACAGCTTTTCACTGATCGCATCGAGTCGTCCGATGACCCGTTGGTCAAACGCATGGCGCCGAAACTGGTGGGCTCGATCACACGTGCGGTGAACCTGTGCGAAACAACTCTGGCCTTCGGACGGGTTGATGAGCCCGCGCCGCGCCTGTCACGGGTCAATCTTGCGCAAATCGTCGGCGATGTGATTGATAGCGAAAGGTTGGCTGCTGCAGATTATCCGTTGTCTTTCGCCGAAGATATCCCCGCAACCATGACACTGCGCGCCGACGGCGAGCAGCTTTACCGCGCGATTTTCAACCTTGTGCGAAATGCCCGTCAGGCCATCATGGCCACTGGCGATCCCGGTGAAATCGGACTGCAGGCAGTCGAGGATGATCTGACATGGTGTTTGACCATCACAGACACAGGGCCAGGCCTGCCCAAGAAAGCGCAAGAACATCTCTTCCAGCCGTTTCAGGGGGGAGTCCGCAAAGGCGGCTCGGGTCTGGGGCTCGTCATTGCGGCCGATCTGGTGCGCGGCCACGGCGGGCGGCTTGAGCTGAAATCAACAAGCGCCCAAGGGACGACCTTTCTCATTCAACTGCCAAAAGAGGACATGGCGCTTGCTCCGGCAGCAGAATGAGAAAGAATGTGAATTGGGCCTTGCATCGCAGGTAATCCCCGTCTAAATCCCCCGATACGCGGATTGGTAGCTCAGTTGGATAGAGTACTTGACTACGAATCAAGGGGTCGGGGGTTCGAATCCTCCCCAGTCCGCCATTCACCTTTGAAATCATTGAATTTTATGGCAATAAAGGTGAGTTACCCCACATAAAGCCCCACATTAGAAAAACGCTTGTAGGGGGAATTAATGCCTCGCGTTTTGGTCACGTGATATCGGGGAAGCCCTGCTAGCGGTCGCGCCTTCGATGCGCTGGGCGAGATCCCCATTTTGTGGCTATGAACGCAAACGGCCTGACACTGGTCCCGTTATGGGCGCACCAAAGAATTGCCTACCCCCAGCTATTGGTCAGCGCCCTACGGTCATTGACGGGTGATATCAAACAAACAGCATTTTACGCTCTTCTGGGCTTAGCCTGTCGCCAAGCGTCGCCATAAACGCAATGTTTGACTGATATTCGCACCACTCAATTTCATTCCGCATACGCTGATATGTCCGTTGCCACATGCCCTTGGGTTTTGGCGCGATAAACGACGCCGCGCCGGGTTCACCGCCCAGCGCCATGCGCAGCTTGTTTGCGCGGCGTAACAGGCGGTAGTGACGGGCCTCTGACTGACTGGAGTAGCCTAGTTTGTAGCAGTGGCGGCATAGAAAGAATTTTCCACCTGAATACAGCTTACCAACCCGCCGACCGCATGGGGTGCCATTCACAACGCCGGGACAGCAGGCATAGATGCGCTGCCCGCCATAGTGACAGTCAAGTTGGACAAGCGGCACGGTCTGCTTAACGGCCTCCCAGTCTTTGCTATTCACGCGCACCTTGTAGTCTAGCACCAAGGCATCTTGTTCGCAGTGATAGCCGATGCGGGCAACTTCTTCGTCATCGCGCGACCATATCCAATGACCTCGACGGCCCGTTTCCAGACAGCCCAGCCGCTTCATTTTGTAAATATCCAGCGTGCGACAGCCTTCAACCGTCTGCCTGTAGCCGTGCCGCCCCGATCCATATCCGCCCATCGCTGGACCTCCCAACTTTTTCCGAAATATATAGGAAAATTGGGCGCTATGCTATTGGGCCAATCTGACTAGCCATTGCAGACTTACATTTCCAGAGCCTTTATCTGGAGTTCCAAACATGCGACCAATTTGATGGTCAGAGTGAAGGATTCGACGATGCCAAGGTATAGTTCAACTTTCTGTCTTGTGGCATTTGCTGCGCTGACCGCTTGCGCCTCCAATACAGGGGTCATCGACATTGGACAAAATCAGTTTGTCATTGAACGCCAGCAAGCAACTGGCGCGCCCGGCTTGGGCAATCTAAGGGCAGAGGTCTATGCAGAGGCCAACGCTTATTGCAGTTCGCGGGGCGATGGCTTGGAAACCGTCACCTATGAACAAACAGAACCGCCATACATCTTGGGCAACTTTCCAAGGGTGTCCCTGACATTCCGGTGTGTCTGACGGAACCTCTGGCTTCGACCGCATGGCGTATTTGTAGGTCTGATTTCAGGCGTCATATGTAATCTTAGACCCTCCCCCTTGCTTCCCCTCGATACTCATGGATTGCAGCATCTACCAAAACTTCCACCATGGGCGGGCCGAATGAGCCGTTCTGCCTGTCCTCGGTGTCTTGGCTCCCAAGTCCTTCAGAAAATCAATGCTAGGACTGTAAGCAGCAGCGCAGGCGTCACGCGCACAATCATGCGGCCCCGTTGGCACGGCTTCATCAATGGAAATGACCTTGTCATCAAGGCGCTTGCAACCCGGGCAGTTATCGACACCAGTGCCACAAAACCTCCACTGCTCTACGCCAAACGCCTGCTCCTGCGAGATGCTTGCCGCTCTACTCGCCGCTAAAGATGCGCGCAGGATTGTTTGTTCATGGGCTACCAAGGGGCAATCAAGCCCTTTCTCGGTCAGTTCTGCTTTGGCGGCTATAGACAAGAACGCATTGGCGCGGATGCCCAGCGCCTTCTTTTCGTCAGTTGATACTTGCGGACCATCTTTCCGATGCCGGGTTGCTATCGCCTTGGCGGCCTCATTCTTGTGGGTATCAATCAACCGCGCCAAAGTCTTAGCCGCTTCAGGCTTTATGTAACCGAGTGATTGGATAGCCTCATCGACCCAGTAGAGTGTATCAGTCGGATGGCGCATTGAATGTCCCTTCTGTCCCAGCAAGTTTCACGACGATAGCACCACAAAACCTTTGGTTTCCCAACCAGTCATTACAGCTTGCTCATGTTTATGATGCTCGACCCATTAGAGGATGGACCCACACGCCCTAGCACAAAGGTCTGGTGGACCGACCCGGCGCGATGTTTGCCGACCTGCACTAGCAAGCCCACCGTTTGCAGGTTGCGACGTGCGGCGCGCAGGCGGGGAATGGAAAGCCGGGTCAGACCTGACGCGCGCATTGCCTTGAAGTCCAGCGCAAACCGTTTACCGGGGGAATGGCCGTGCAGATCGACCAGCATGACGTAAAGGGCAATTGCGTCGGTGTCATTGTCGCAGCCGCGCAGGGCATCCAAGGCTTGCCGTTGCAGGGGAAAGGCGCTGTCACGGCCCTTGTAAACGCGGTTATCCAAGCGGCATTGCCAAGCCCATCCTGCAATGGCCGCCAATTCACTATCGGGCATCGTGCTGGCATCTTCGCAAAAGTCGTCCCTGACCCCTGCTAAGTTCGCCTCCAATTCCTCGGCACTGTCTACCAGTTCGACCATCTGCACAGCCTCCTTAATAAGCCTGACGTGGCGGTGGCCGACCGGGATAGGGTCTGACGGCCCCACATTGCCGCTGGGCGGGCCAATGGGCGCTTGGAGCAGTGGCAGTGCATCGACACCTAGGAAGCCCTTGGCAGGCCAGTATTGCCCCCCGTCTGGGCGCTCTGAGAGCGGCCCTACCACATAGGCGCGCGGTCCTGTCTTGATATCGACGGGCAAGCCCTCCCCTCGTAGGTTCGGGGCCTTCCCATTGGCGTGGTAATACAGGTGCCGACCGCGTGGTGTTTTCACATGGACGGGTGACGGACCAAAGCGGGCTTCCATTGCGGCGACCAGTTCGGGGCTGTCTTCGTCGCAGTCGATCACTGCCAACCCGTCCAGCCGCACGCCATAGACTTGCGAACCCGAGCGATAGAGCGGGGCCAGAACGCGGCTTAGGGTCATCTTAGGGCCTGCCCATGACCGCAAGAGCGGGGCCTTGCCATCGGCCCCACCCCCAAGCGGCAAGAGGGGGAAACCCGCCCGCGAAAGGCGGGCAAGTTCGTTTGTGAAATCATCGGGCAACGCCGGGTTTTGCTGGGCCGTCATATCAGCACCCCCAGACCAATGCGGCGACCGCGTGCGCCTGTGCTTCTGTCAGACCGTGAAGCCTGCGCAGGTAGAGGATTTGCAGCTTGTTCATGCGGCATCATCCTCTGCCAGACTTGCGGCGCTGGGCGGAAACTCCAGCGATGCAATGGCGGTGCCGGGGGCCAACCGATAATGGGCGACACATTCGGGGCCTTTGTATTCGACCAGAATGGGCCAGTGATATTTGCTTTTCAGCAGGTGGATAATGGCACCCAGCCGCCACCCCTTCACCTCGCGGATTTCCGTTTTGTGTGAAATCACGCGGCCTGATATCAGCGCCTTGCAGCACCAATAAACTTGGGTCGGACTGGAAAACCATTTGTCTTGTGTTGTCATTTTGAATTGCCTTTCAGCTGTTGATGCCAAAGGCGGGTGGTGCTATCGTTTTGCCTAGCTACTGAACAAAACGAACATCGCCGCTGCCCCGCCGGGTGGCGGTTTTGTTTATGCAGCGTTGTCTGTTTTGGATGCTTCCCAAGCCTCAATATCTGACAGTTTCCAGCGGCATGTGCCGGGGGTCAGTTTGATTGGCTGGGGAAAGGTTGGGTCATCCTTTACCCAGCGCCGTGGGGTCAGATAATGGACGCTCCAGCGCGCCGCTAGCTGTTTGTCGGAAAGATATACTTCAGGCATTTGCGCCTCCATAGTT
Organism: uncultured Loktanella sp.; assembly: GCA_964478505.1. Lineage (GTDB taxonomy): Bacteria > Pseudomonadota > Alphaproteobacteria > Rhodobacterales > Rhodobacteraceae > Yoonia. The sequence continues at coordinate 3,156 of CAYZKE010000042.1, read as the reverse complement.
TCGCTATGGGAAGCAAATCATTTGCATCAAATTTCGGAAATCCGAGCAAAAACAGCAGAAAGAGCAAAACGAATTTTGCCCTTATTGCATCTCCTTAACCGCTCTCTTTAAGGTATCTTCGGATACCCACTTCGGAAGCTCTGCATTCACAGCGGCTAACGCAACCTTCCATGAAGCGCCAACTTTACCGTGTCCATCAGGATAGATTCTCCAGTAAGTCTGCGCAGCCTCATATTTAAGTGAAGGCCGACCTACGCCTTTTTTTGGTCGCTTTGATTTTTCAATCTCATTTTCGCTTGTCGGTGGACCAAACTCATAGTTTAGGGCCTTGGTGAAAATATCGTCAACTTCGATGCACGCAAGAAAATCTCTTAACTCTACCCCCTCAGGGAATTCAGACCAGCAAACAGCATAGCCAGAGAACCTTTGCACTAAAGAAATTATCGCCTTCACTACTGGTTCATCAAGTCCAACACCGTTCACTAAATAGGTAAAATCGCCATTCTTTCCTCTAACCTCACCAGAGTCTCCATCAATGAATGCAAACCGACTAAGCAAGGTGTTGGTGTCGAAATGGCCTTCTTTAGCAAAGCGGAAAAAAGAGTGGAATTCGGCCTGCGTCCTGACTGGCCACCCGAAATAACATAGTTCAAGTTGATCCTTGTGACCAAAGATAACGGGGTTCACACGAATTGCTTTACCATCCAAATTTACTACGCATGGCGGATATTGTTCGATAAGATTCACCAGTAGCATAGTCGTAGTTATACCAACGACTAATTCAGCCTCTTGGTAATTTCCTGCAAATCCTTGCTTAATCAGGTAGTGTTCTGCGGTATGCGCAAGATACGGCATGCCATCAGTCGTTAAATTTGGCTCTCCACCCTTGCATACAAGTGACAGGACTTGCCTTGATATATCGAAAAGCGTGTCCAGCACGTCGGTCCACGAATAGTATCCATCCGGCGACCACATCACCCAAGCCTCACAACTTTGCCGCCCTTGGCGCTGCCCGCGACAAACTCCGACCAATCCGCCATCATCCGCCGCCTTTTTTCAATCATGTCGCCCCGCCGATAGCTGGCCTCGACAGCGTTGCTGATACTGTGGGCCAAGGCAACCTCGGCCATGTCGCCGGGATAGGTTGTGCGCTCTGCCACCCAATCGCGGAATGTGCTGCGCAGGCCATGCGGCACCGCTGGGCGCTTGGACGTGCGGTCAATAAACCCTGCCCCGCCTTGTGCGACCTCGGCTTGGTGCATCCGCTTCATGGTCGCGGAAAGTGTCATGTCAGACAACTGCCCGCCGCGTGCCGCTGGAAACACGAGCGGGTTATCATCTAGCCTTGGCAAAGCCTCTAGCAGCGCCACAGCGGATTTGGACAGCGGGATGCGATGTTCCTTGCCCATCTTCATGCGTGTGCCGGGAATGACCCACAGCCCCTTGGTTAGGTCGATTTCATCCCACCGCGCGCCCCGCACCTCTTGCGACCGCGTGGCAGTCAGGGCCAGAAACTCCAATGCGCGCGCGCCGAACCCTTCGCGGGTCTGTAGGGCGGCAAACCAGCGCGGGGCATCATCCAGCGCCAAGGCGGGATGGTTGCCTTCTGTGGCGACCTTGGACGGGGCTGGCAGCAGTTCCTTGAGGTTGCCCGCCCAGCGCGCGGGATTGTCACCAGAACGGTGGCCTGCGACCGTGGCCCAGCTTAGGACCGCCTCGATCCGCCCGCGCAGGCGTTTGGCGGTTTCCGTCTTCTCGGCCCAGATAGGTTGCAGGGCGCGCAGCACGTCTTGTGTCGTGATATCCTGCACCAGCATCTTGCCCAGTTCGGGGCTGGCATAGGTTGCCAATGTGTTTTCCCATTGCTGGCGATGTTTGGCGTTCTTGAAGGCGTCCAGCTTCGCGCCGAGGCATCGGTCTACCGCAAGGTCAAAGGTCAGGCCACGGCGCTGGGCAGCAACAAGCGCCGCTTTCATCGCCTTGCGTTCCTCCACAGGGTCAATGCCGTTTTCTATCTTGGCGCGCGCTTCGCGGGCCTTGTCGCGTGCCTGTGATAGCGTCACACCGGGGAAGCCCCCCAAGCCAATGTCACGGCGCACGGTGCCGACCTTGACGCGCAACACCCAAGAGCGACCGCCCTTTGGCGTGATTTGCAGGTGTAGCCCCGGCACGCCGCCAACGGAAAACATCACGTTTCGACTGCCGCCCGGATGTGTCAGGCGCTTTACGTCCAGCGCGCTTAGTTCGTCTGCAATCTTTGGCATCAAATCAATCCCACATCCTACCCCACAAAAGGAATGTAACCGGATGCATACCGCTGCACAACCCTGCATAGGTGTTATGTGGGGTAAAGCCAAGTTATCAAAGGGAAAGAGCTAGTCTATACATATGTTTGTAAACGATAATACCGGAAACATGGCGGCTCCCCAGTCCGCCACTTACCCCAGTCTCATTTTCCCATGTCCATTTTGCCCTGAATTCTCGCGTGGGCGCTGTCAGACAAAACCCGCTTGAGGCGGGCAGGACACGCCCCTAGCCTCTTTGGATGACAAAACGCTCTCCCTTTCGCTACTTCAAAACGTCACCTGAAATCATCCGCCTGGCCGTGATGCTCTACGTTCGATTTCCACTTTCGCTGCGGAATGTCGAAGACTTGTTGCACGAACGCGGGATCGAAGTCAGCCATGAAACGGTGCGGTTTTGGTGGAACCGATTTGGCCCGTTGTTCGCGTCTGAGATCAGCCGAAACCGGGTAAGCCGGGTGCGATCCTATTCAAACTGGCAGTGGCACCTGGATGAGGTTTTCGTGAAGATCAACGGCGAGACGCACTCCCTGTGGCGTGCTGTTGATCACCAAGGTGAAGTGCTGGGAAGCTATGTCACAAAGCGCTGGGATCGCAAAGAAGCGTTGAAATTCCTTAAGAAATCCATGGGTCGTTACGGCCAACCGAAGATTGTTGTGACCGATAAACTACGGTCCTATGGCGCCGCCATAAAGGTCATTGGCAACGCCGATCGACAGCTAACAGGCCGCTGGCTCAACAATCGGGCAGAGAATTCACTTCTGCCGTTACGACGACGAGAACGGGCCATGCTCCGTTTCAGGCAGATGCGATGTCTGCAGAAATTCGCCGCCGTTCACTCTTCCGTCCACAA
>CAYZKE010000041.1:5368-12512 GCA_964478505.1 uncultured Loktanella sp. | reverse complement strand
AAAATAATTACGGATGGCCCGTAAGGCGGCAGATTGCGTCCGCGCTCCGCGGCTACTTCCCGCCGGGAACATTACTCGGCGCCCTCGTCCAGGTTTTTCGACGATGCGATTCCGGCCCTTTCCGCACGCCGCAACACGAGCTCCGAAATGAACGCGGAATACTCCGGGCAGTCACGCAGCAACTCGTCAACCCAAGCTCGCCCGAGATGCGGGTGAGATGCGGCACCACTAATCGCCATTGGATTGAGAAACGGGCTGTGACAACGGAGCTTTCGTATGCGTTGGCGCTCAACCTCCGCCTGCAATACCGCCTCCAAATTCAAGCGGTTCTTACTAGAAACCAATATATCGGTCGTTTTCCTGGCCTTCTCTACAGATGAACATGCCGAAATCGATAAAACAAACGTAAGAAGCAAAAAACAACGCCAAATTTTTCTATACATTTTAATTCACCATTAAATTAGTAAAAAACTCGATTTTTGGGAGCATCAAATATTTTTGTAATCACGCATTGCGGCCTTGGCATCGGAAATTATTTTATCCAAATCGCTTTCATAATTAGCATCACAAATGGAAACATTTTTTTCGCTCGCCCAAGACAAAACTTTTGTTAAGAGATGAAGGTGCGTAAGAGCTGACTTGCAATCGGCTTGATAAGCTGAAAATGACTTGGAATCATACGATAATTGTATTTCCGAGTAATTTTTGTATTCTGAAGTCAATTTAAGTAAAATCGGTGAAAGTTGTTCTAACAAATCTTTTTTAAATAAATGATTTTCATTGTGCATGGATATTTACCAAACCCGTGATCACAAACGCTTAGCGCCTTTGTTTTTCTACGGAAACCCGATCGAATAGCATCTGATAGGCTTGAGATATGGTAACGTCCTGGGCGTCGATCCGCTTTGTCAGAGACTCAATAGCTTCTTCAAGCGCCCGGCCCCGGGTTGCATCGAAACCACCGTCAGTTACGCGCTGAACAATGGATTCGAGAACCTTCATCTGAAGTTCCAAATTTTCTTTCAGGGCGAGAAATTGATGGGCGTACATCTGATCCTGGGCGCTTATCTTGCTTTGGTTCTGAACAATCGTAACGCGCAAATCAATGACAGCGACCGCCAACCCTACGATCGCCAGCACCGCGATTGCTTGAATGACGTCACCCAATCGCCGCATCAGAGGCGCGGAGTCCGCCTCCCTTGTCATGGCAATGTCCTCTCTCGTTTGTCGGATGAATGGAAATGCATGAAAGATATGTACTCAGTAATAAAATTTAATATTTTAGGTCACTTTTTGTCATTATGTAGGCAGGTTTTACTTACAATATTTGATGTACGCCGATTTTAGTCTAAGCGTTGGCGCTGATGATGCCGGGCGATCATCGTTGTCAGCCGATAAGAGAACCGCGCGATGGGGCTTTTTGAATGAGGCTGAAGGCCGTTTGAGACAGGGAACCATATGAATCCAGTAGGCTCTTCCGTCTGGAGTATTTCGATTGATCGTTGATGCGGCTGATGCGCACGTTTGCCAGGGAACGCTCTTCAGCGTCCTGCCGCTCTGCCTCCATTGCCAGGCCGGCGAGAACGGCTTCTGCCGAGCCGCTCGAGGAAATACCCTGAGCGCCAAAGCGGGCTCTCCTGGCGGCCAGCATTTGCTTGAGGTGTTCACGCCGACGCCGCTCGTCGAGCGTTTGAGCTTGTTTAACCTGTTCGATTCTGGAACGGGCGTCGGCGGCGAGAGCCGCTTGATCGTTCGATTGCTGAGCCGCGCTCAAGCCCATCTTGATGGCCGGAACTGCCATGGACAAAATTGCATCGGTTCCACCAGCTGTCATTTCGGTGAATGTCTCCTAATTGTATCGTAGTCCAAAATCGGGATGCGGAGGTTTGGTGGTTTGGTTGCTGGCGTTCCAGAACCGGTCGCCGATTACCATATTGTTTTTATTGACCGAGAGCGCCGAAGGACTGCCTGCTTGCAAGGTTGCTAAGGCACCGCTAGGCGCAATAAAGGCTCAGACGTTTACGCTCATCTCGGTTGACACGGAAAGGAGAGTAAAAGGCAGGGGAGTATCCTGCTCGATACGCCAGAGCGGAGAAGGATCGTCGGAGCGCCAACCTAATGCGCGCACGGTCTTGTCTCCATGGAAGCCCGACAGCGGCGCGTCCAGAAGTGTGTTGCCGAAACGCTTAAATGGAACATCCACAAGGCCACGTCCGGTATCGAGGTGAAGAGACGCCGTTTCCCATAAACGAAAAGTGATTGCGATCGGCCGAACCTTCCGACCCTCACTTCCGCCAATGCTGGGAGCCGAGGGCGGCAAAGGTTGGATATTGTGAACGTATCCCAGTCCCACTTGGACTGACGTGGCGGGTTCACCCACAAATAGCGCGCCATTTTCCACCTGCCCGTCGATCCGAACCACCCCGTCAGCCAAGATCTTCACCGTCTGGCCTTCGAGGTGATCAAGGCCGCTCCAGGATGACTTTGCCGTGGAGCTTGTGCCAGCCAATCCGCTATCGACGCCAAATCCACTGTCGAAAACCTCGATGGACATGCTGCCCGAGCGCTCCACCATTACGTAGGTCTCGTTGCCTACGGCCACCACGGCGCGAAAAGCGCCAGCGGTTTCCTGGAGCGTCCAGGCGCTCACCTGCTCCGCACGGTAGACGGTCAGGGTCGCGAGCGTACCATTTCCCATCACAACGTGGAAAAGGCGGTTGGACTTGTCAAAATCCATGTCGACAGGAGAAACGATCAGATGCTCGGCGAGAACGGCGAGGTCGGTCGCCTGATACGCTTGCTCCACATCCGTAAACAGAAACTCGCGCAATTGCTCGCCGGTACGCGGCACGAACAACGTGGCGCCGTCGACGTCTCGGGGAGGTACAATTCGGTCGATCGGTGAGCCCACCCGCGTTTGGCGATGGAGCTCGATGCTGGAGGGGGTCAATGGGGCACCGGCCACCATCCATTCAGCTCCCGATGTGAAGACCTGAAGGTGACGCCCGGAAAAAATCGCCCGCACGGCGTTCACTTGATCCGATAGGATTGAGAACTCGATGGCTTCGTCGTCAAGTCCTGTTCCAAGATCGAAATTGAACAAGTCCGCTGACTTCGAAAGCCACAATCGGTTCGGCAGATCCCTGGATCCGCCTATCACCAGACGATCTTGGTGAAATGTGACGGAAACCGGCCAGCCATGCACCGGAGAAAACGCTTGTTCTTCCCAGTCTTCTGTTTGGCTCGCGCTTACCAGGCTTTGGTTTACATGCGCTCTGACCGCTCTTGCGGAGAGTACGGAGATGATTTTCACCTCCTTATCCGCGATCCGGAGCCGGGTGCCGCTGTGATCGGGCACGAAAACATCCTCCGAAGCCGTGACCGTAATTTGACCCGTGATCCCGCTGGCCTGAACGGTTACGTCGTCTCCCGCGAATTTATGATGCGGTTGATAAATACGGCCATTCACCTCGGAGAACACCCAGTCTGAGATCCGCCATTCGGACTCGCTGGTTCGAGTGATCTTCTTCGGAGGGATATCGGGGTGAACGACGAGCAACGTATCGGCGCTCTGCGTCCAGTTGATCTGGCGCAAATGGTCCTCGGTCCAAGGTGTGGCAAATTCGGCGACTTTGATGCCGGTTCGATATACGCCGACAGTTCGGTCAGTAAAGACAAGTAGGTATACTTGCTCGGTATTAAACTCAAAGGATATAAGACGCCCTGGACCGGGAACCGAGTCCACGTATCTCAATCCAGCTCTTCTGCTCAAACCGCCGGTTGGGTGGATAAATACATTTCTAAGCTTGGCGGCACCGTTCTCGTATGAGCGGAGGTCGCTGCGGCCAAGCAATCGCGGCGATACCTCACCGGCTGTAAAGTTTGTCTTCTGGATGCGAACCCGTGACATCAGCGCCGTTCCTCGATCAACGTGAAATCCTCGAATCGGGGCGCGGTATCCTCCTGAGAATCGATCAACCTTGCTCGGCGCAGTTCTCTCTCGGCAAGGTCTTGCAGGCCCTCCCAACGACTCGTGCTGTCAGTTAGCGGGATGCAGAACTCGGCCGCCAATCTCGCAATCAAGGTCATATCGAAAAAGGCGGGGAAGTCGCTTTCATTTGGGCGCCCGATATAGGTCAGAATGACGTCCTCGGTGTTGCAGTACAAACGTCGGCCCGCGATCTTGTACGTGATGCCCCTACTTCGACCGCCGGTCCCCGCCGAAATTACTCGCAGGCACTGTGGCGGCAGCTGAAAAGCATATGAAAAGTCGGAAGCGGGCCGCTCCAGCAGCCTGGCCAATACCTGTCGCGCCAGCGCGAAATTCCATGGGTGTAGAGAGAGCATCGCATCCCGCACAACTGGATAGAGGCTAGCTGCAACTTCGGCCTCCGCCGTGCCCTCATCGAAAGACGCGATGCTGCTGGCGCCGATCTTCAACAGTGCGCGCGAGCACAGATCAATACTACTCAGCGCCATTAAAAATTCTCCTTATGCGGGCTGCAAATATTAAATATTACTTTTAATAGTCAGAAATTTTTCTTATATCACTATAACTAATAATTATGTTGTAATAATATTTTATAGAGGCGGCGCCTCCACCTTATTGTTTATCGTGAAGGCGCCATAACACATTCAACAATTTTTAGTCGGTATCTGTGGCGCCCACCTGTGTGAGGTTTGCAATGTCGACGACACTGCCTTCATTGTAATTCACCAGGAAAATGCCGGCTCCTGGGTTGGCGGTGTCCGTGTCGACATTGGCCAGAATCATGTCGCCCACCCGCAGCATATCTGCGGCATTATTGAAATAGCCGGCGGTATCGGTGGTAGGCGCGGTATCGGTGGTGGTGTAATGCCAAAGGGTAAAGCCGTTCGCGTACGCCAATACGCTAAGATTTTTTGGGTTATATGCCATTGGTGCGTTCCTTATTAGCCTTCGAGGCAACGAAGAGTTACGACTCCAGAGCCGTCAACCAGACAAGCTCCTTGGCTCATCATGTTGTTTACGAAGTGAGCGGCATGATCTCCATGCCAGGTAATGTCGGTTTTGACTTCCGACCCGATTCCATGGCCGATTGCGGTTTTGTGATACCAAAAGCAGTATCGGACGCTGCCGATCTTCGGTAGGCCGGAGTGAGGAATCCAGAGCGTTCCCAACCACCGCTTGGCCTGGGTGCCTTTCCAAGGCAACGCTTCATCACCAACATAATCGGCGTTGGCGAATTCATCGATGTTCAGAAGGTCGCTCCACTGTTTCCATCCGACGACCGCAAAGCGCTGACCATCATCGGGCACGTCGGCCTCTCCCAGCATCTCGAAGGCAGTCAGGACTTTCAGCTTGGTCAACTCATCGGTGTCGGAACCCGCGAAATTGGTGGAGGTTGCCAACTGATTGATGACCATTTCGTCGGTCTTGCGACCAAGCGCGTAGGCTCCAGCCTTGGCAACGATCTGCTGCTCGTTGATGTTGGTCTTGAGCTCGTCAAGCCGGTCCACCCAGTCGCCCGCATAGTAGTCCTGCAAGACGCACTCGATGGGGGTGTGATCCACGTTCATGACCGGGACCAGGCCATGACGGGCCTTGGTGCTGGCAATCCCCTTTCCCACTTTCTGGAAAGTTGTCGTCGCACCAACGACATTGTCTTTTGTTCTGACGGTATTGCGAAGTTTCGAGCCCATTTGCTGGTACTGCACATGTACTTCAGCTTCAAAATTCGCAATGAACGATTGTTCGACCTGAGTCGACATTCATTTTTCTCCTGTTCACATTTGAGCGTGCTTGCGTCAGGCGCTATGTGTTCGGTTGCGGTGCGGCCGCCGAACGCGGCGACGCGTGAAATCCGTCGGGCCTGAGGCGTCACGAACGGCGCCCTAGGTTCTCCGACTGCCAACATGGTAATTTTCATGGTTCGCCAACCGATGAACCGTAGTTCTAGTGATTGGCAAAAAACGAAGGTAAATTAAGAGTAAAAGATGGGGCGTCGTTCCCGGGTTCCGACGCCCCACGGGAGTAGCATCGCTCCAAAAGCGCGCTTCTCCCTTTATTCTTTGTAAAGCATGCGAAAACCCTTACGTACATTCTCGACGACAGTGGGGTTTTGATCGCGCCAGTACCCGGGGTCCTTCATCAATTTCTTTAGGTCGGCCAAGGTTGGAATGTCACCGCCCGTCGTATCCCCTTGCCGGAGCAATATTGGCTCGGCGTTGGTCATCATCTGATTCATGGCCAGAACGCCTTCATACGTGGTGGACAGCGCCTCCATGACATGACTGGGTAAACTGGTTCGCGCCCAAGTATCGATTTGGCGCGCGGTTACCGCCCACTTTTCGTGGCCGCCAAAGTGGTTCACAAGCCGTTCGGTTTGTTTCTCCGCTTCGAACACCGACGCAACATCGCCAATCATGGGCATCAGGTGTTCGGCGGCAAGGTCATAGACGACTTGAGCTTGATCCTTGGAAAATCCCGCCTCGTGCAACTTCTTGTTTACCTCGGGGTCGCTGCTCAAGAAATCATTGGTAATTTTGATTTCGTAATCTTCCGGGGTGGCCGGCGGGGCACGATCAACCGCGCTTCCTAGTTTCCGCTCGAGTTCGAGGTATGATTTGACGAGAGCATCCGTTCGGACTTGCCTGGTTTCCCCGTCCCAGAATTTCTCCGGAACGTGGTCGGGCCGCTGAGAAATCTCAAGACCGCCCGCCGCGTTGCCATCTACGTCGGCCGTGTCGGCCTCGTCGCCAACCGGCTCAAGCAGATTCTCAGTCATCGGTGTTCTCCATGATTTTAGGACCGTTTTGCGTGGGAAGCTGGTCATCGGCCGGACCACGACTTCGGCCATGTTCCGCGAGAGAGATGATGTGTGCGACCAGTTGCCTTTGCCCTTCCACGTGTCTTAGCAAGGCATCAGAGGCGCCGGGACCAAGCACTCGGGAGTGCGTTATGGATTTCAGGTGCCTCAACACTTCCAACCCGCTCTCACCCGAAAAGCATCTTGCATAAACGTTCGCAAGGTCGCGATCGAAGTTCGGTGTTTCGTGAATGTCTGACGCGGAGTCGGTTTCAAACCACGCCCATCCCAAATCAAGGTCCGACATTACCGGGCTCCGCGGAAGCAGTGGCACCGTCATCCAAGGGAACGATCCC
>CAYZKE010000041.1:2989-5290 GCA_964478505.1 uncultured Loktanella sp. | reverse complement strand
GCCGAGCCATGCCGCGACCCGTGGCTGATCCACGGCCAACAATGCTTCTGGTCCCATGGCCTTTACGGCGTCGAGCCAAACCATCGTGCTTTGAATGTCTTGTTGGGCTTGATACCGTGCCTGTGGCGATTTGTAGTCGAGGCTCACAATTCCGTCGTCTATGGGCAAGTCCAGGATTTCGCCCCGTCTTGCGAGAATTCCCTGCGCTCGGTTCATCAACGGGGTGAGCATTTCTGACTGCAGTCGACCGTACGTCGCACCCAGAATTCGAGCCATCTCGGCGGCCCGCTCGACAACCTCGGTGGCCGTCATTCTCGGGCCATTGACCTGTCCCAATTGATCCACAAGCAGGGCCTTGAGGATCCTTGATCGCAACTGCTCCAGGATGAGTTGCGAAACGTCGAAGCGTCCTGGTGCCTCGAGAGGTCTCAGGCCGGCAGAGCCCACGGCCTTGGGAATAATCGTGCCAGGTGCCAGTTTGATGGTTGCCGGATTGATGACGCCATCGTCGTCGACTTGCCAGATACCGGTTACGGCGATGGAAGCGTTTTTCAGCACGAGCTCGACGACCTTGTTGGCGGTCTTGATGTCGGGCAACGCCTTCATGACAGGTGAACGACCGTATGTCTCACCTGGCGCTTTCAGCCAGCGGAAATTGATGAATGGCGAGGTTGAAAATCGCCCTTCCGCCAACACGGTAGGGCTATCTGGCGATTGGGTGTCGTCTTCCGTCACGGCAAGATAGGAATAGCCGAAGTCGCTGGGTACGACCGCTTCGATGATCGCCACTCGGGCGTCATAGTCATTTTGCAACCGCCGCATTAAGCCTTCCAGGTTTGCGGCGGAAGGAAATCGAGCGAGCAATTGCTGTCCGGTCATTTCGCTGCGACGGAACGTCGTATCGAGGCGGCCCGATGCTCCTTCCTCCAGGACCACTTGAGCCAATGGAACCGCCGTGAACCGCAGGGCCGACCTCTCCCCCGGTGCCGCCTCCTCGAGCAGGAGGGATGCCGTTCCGGCAGTCACGAGATCCAGATAGCATTGGTGGATTTCAACAGCGAAGTTCGAGCGATCGAAATGCGATTGCAGGATCGCCGTCGACTTCTCCAGTTCGATGGCGAGTTCCTGGCGATCTAACTCGCCGGCGTCTGGACCAACCGAAAAACCGAGCCAGTGCGTCCAAGGGGGGGTCAGTTGCGCCATCAAGCTGGCGGCCAACTGATCTACCGCGTCAGGCGCGGTTCCATCGAAAATCTTGTCACCCCTCTTCCCTCCCGGGGTACCGCGGCGCAATCCGGCGTCTCTGTGAGGAAGACAATATTCATAGCACTCCTCCCAATGACTCTCCCAGGCGGTTCTCCGCTCCTTGGCTCGTCTATAGCGCTCGACGGCGTCTTTCGGCGTAAGATGGGACATACTTATTCTCCAAGAAGGCTGATTCGATTTGGCGCCGTTTCGTTGGGTGCAAGGAACCCGCGCGGAGAGGTTGCGATTGTGCCCGCGATGCCGCGCCGTCTTCGACGAAGTGCCTCCAACCTGCGTTCCCGTTCCAAGTCCTCTTCAGGTTTCCGAGACGAATTTTTTGAATGCTCTGGTTTCGCTTTGTCAGAGGGGGTGTCTGGCGGCGGAGCGCTGAAGAGTGCCTTGCCGATGACCGGGATCAGATGAGTGGCCATAAAGAGTTCCTGAACTGAGGTGATGATCGCAGGTGTCTAAGCGGTCTGGCCGTTGAGCGCGGGAACATGTACCGTGTTTGTAAAAAGGATTTTATTCCTTTTCATGGGTCGGTGTCAAGGTGTTTCTGCGCTCTTCTCCTCGGATGTATCGATAGAGTTGCCATGGCGTGATCACCCATGGGGCGCGAACGCCAAGAACCCGCTTGACGGCCTCGACGCAAGTATGGGGTCGCCACTCCGCGGATGGCGGCCCCTCTCTGCGAATGGCCGTCTTGACGACCGTAAACCCGAACTGGCGGTACCATTTAGCGACATCGTCGATAGTGGGTCCGGAAAAAGAACCTAGGTTGGTGAAGTTTGACATTGGGTCGAAGATAACCCAGCAATCTTGCCGTCCGACAACCATGAAGCAGTGACGGAATCCCGGACGGAGAAGTTTTGCCCAACGGATGCTCACATCCCCGATGAATACGACAAGAGCGACGGAATTCGTCGTTGTGAGGCAGCATTCGGGAACCGAGGGCTCGGTATCGGTCTCACAAATCCTCACTCGGTAATTTCCTTCCCTCGCCGTTATACGCCGCAACGATGCACCCCACGGTCGCCAAGACCGCCGACGGGACGC
>CAYZKE010000041.1:0-2979 GCA_964478505.1 uncultured Loktanella sp. | reverse complement strand
TCCCCAAGGGGCAAACCCAAACACCAAATGCTTCGGGAAAGTTCAGGTGCTTGCCGCCGAGAATCCCGCCTCGCGGCAAATCAACCTTCCCTGGCAAGATCGACGAATCTGCAATAGTTCCTATTATATAGGAGTTTTAACCTTTGTCAAATTGTTATTTGCATATGTTCCTAGTGCAACGGCGGCGATTTTATAAGACAATGTTCCCATGTTAAGGCATTCTGACATTTGGCGCGCAATCGATCATCTCGCACGAGAGCATGGGATGTCCGCGTCGGGTCTTGCCCGCCGCTCTGGGCTCGACCCAACCACATTCAATAAAAGCAAACGAACAACTCGAGAAGGTAAGCTCAGGTGGCCGAGCACCGAGAGCATCTCAAAAATATTGGATGCGACGAATTCCAATATCGGGGAGTTTTTGTCTTATATAGATGACGGATCTGTAAGCAAAATATTTAAAAACATACCCGTCATCGGCTATGCCCAGGCTGGGTCTGAAGGTTTTTTTGACGACGCCGGGTATCCCACGGGCGCGGGCTGGGATGAAATTCCGTTTCCTGATGTCGGTGACCCCCATGCGTACGCCTTGGAAATCAGTGGCGAGAGCATGGAGCCGGTGTACCGCGACGGCGATATTGTCATCGTCTCTCCTCACGCCAATATCAGGCGGGGAGATCGAGTCGTGCTCAAGACTCGTGAGGGCGAGGTTATGGCAAAACTCCTTCGGCGGAGTACCGCGCACAAATATGAGCTGAAGTCTCTAAACCCCGAGCATGAAGACAGAATTCTGCCGGTTGAAGACGTCGAATGGATCGCCAGAATCACTTGGGCCAGCCAATAGATAGGCGATCTTTTCTCACGGTCTTGTTGATTGGTTTGGGTTTTTTTCCGTAAGTGACAAGCGCCGCGATGTCGCTGGTCATGGGGTTGGATGGCTCTCGAGGGGCGCTCGCACCCATGTCGGTGTGGCGGAAGCGGCTTCCGCAAACTTCGGAGAAGGTCGATGCAGTCAAGGAACGACTGGAACATCGGAGAGCCGCGCGAGCCTTAAAGAATTCTTCACAAAGTGAGTGTTTGGCGAATTCCCACAATATGTAGTAGTGTGCACCCGTGCTCAGGAGAACGAACGTTGCGGGACTGCCATGAACAACTTCCCGGCTCTGGTTCTTAACGCGGATTTCCGGCCTCTGAACTACTTTCCGCTGTCTCTTTGGAGCTGGCAGGATGCGGTAAAGGCGGTTTTTCTTAGCCGCGTGAACGTGGTTTCCGAGTACGAGAGGCTAGTGCGCTCGCCAAGTCGCGAGATGCGATTACCGAGTGTGATTGCGTTGAAACAATATGTTCCAACCTCACGCAGGCCTGCCTTCACCCGTTTTAACGTCTTCCTTCGGGATGCATTCGCCTGTCAGTACTGCGGAGAGGAACTGGCGGCGGAGCGATTGACCTTTGACCACGTGGTGCCGAGGGTCGCCGGGGGGAAAACGGTTTGGACCAATGTCGTCGCGGCGTGTGAACCTTGCAACTTGAGCAAGGCGCATAAACTTCCCAGCGAAGCGGACATGTATCCCTTGCGGTTCCCCTATGAACCGACGGCCCATGAGCTTCAAAAGAACGGCCGCGCTTTTCCGCCCAATCACCTCCACGAAAGTTGGCGGGATTTCCTGTATTGGGATACCGAACTGGAACCGTTCTAACCGACTTTCATCAATCGGCGGCCGCGCGCTTTGACATCCGCCGCCTTATTCTTATACTCCGCCGCCATTCCTGGGAACGTGGGAGCGTATCCCCGCCTGTACGGGCCTACCGGGACAAAAACATCAATATCGAAACTTGAAAGATCATGGACGATGACAAAACGGCTGAAAGCAAAGTACAAAATTAACCGCCGCCTTGGCGTCAACTTGTGGGGGCGGCCCAAAAGCCCCATCAACGTGCGCGATTATGGGCCGGGAGTGCATGGCCAGCGGCGCCGGAAGCCCACCGACTATGGTACGCAGCTGATGGCGAAGCAGAAGCTCAAGGGGTATTACGGAAATATCAGCGAAAAGCAGTTTCACAGATATTACGAAGAAGCGGTAAGGCGCCGCGGAGATACATCGGAAAACCTGATCGGTATTCTCGAGCGTCGGCTCGATGCCGTGGTTTATCGGATGAAATTCGTTCCGACGGTTTTCTCCGCCCGGCAGTTCGTCAATCACGGACACATCAAGGTCAATGGCCGGCGGGTCAACATTCCATCGTTCTTGGTTCGAGATGGGGACGTCATCGAAGTTCGCGAAAAATCGCGCGAGATTCCAATGGTGCTTGAGTCCGCTCAGTCGCCGGAACGGGATGTTCCGGACTACCTCTCCGTTGATCACGACAAGATGAGGGGATCGTTTATTCGAGGGCCGCAATTCGCGGACGTTCCGTACCCGGTCCAGATGGAACCAAACCTAGTGGTCGAGTACTACTCCCGATAGGCTTTCGATGGGCCGGTCCGCCGGAACGCGGCCGGGATTCGTTTCCGAGGGCTAGCGTACCCGCACAGACGTCGACCGCGAGCAATTTAACTGCGTTCAACGCGGTCACGTTAACGCCGGGTGCTCGTTATGTACTGCTTGATTGCTTCGACCGATAGGGCCAGGCATACGAGCATGGGGTTTCGCTAAAGCGCCGAGGCTCAGGCATCCCACGCCTTGCTTGAAAACGAAGTTGCCAATTTGAGCTGGGTTGAGGAAAGTTGGCGTTGGCGTTCAACGGATAGGGCCACGATTTTATGATGAAGAGCGATATTTCCTTGTTGACGCGGCATCCGCTCATCGTCTCGCGTACCTGGGGAAATCGGGAACGCTGATCGGGCCGATATGATCCAGCGTTCCACGTTGATTCCCGTTGTCGAATCGCTTTCCGGCGGCGCTGTTCTTTGCGTGGGCGACTCGATGCTGGATCGATATATTTACGGCACGGTCGAGCGCGTTTCGCCGGAAGCACCCATTC
>CAYZKE010000040.1:0-13093 GCA_964478505.1 uncultured Loktanella sp. | reverse complement strand
TTCGTGTCGGGCATAGACGCGCGACAGCACTGCAATGTGGTTTCTAACACCACGTAAAAAGTCGGTCCTTTCGATACATTGCAGTCTCCATGATTCGGGGTCGAATAGCCGTGGTTTATCCCGAGGGTTGTATTGTCCCCAAGCGATTTTTTGAAAAATCTAGCGCGGCAACAAATAATAGATGCAGCAAGGCGACACTGATATGTGCAGAAGTGACTATCATGCCAAGAGAAATCAGCTGAAGATGATAAACAGCAAGCCTACGCCGCCGCCAGCCAGCATCAGTGTCACTTCACCGCCGAGGATGCTAAAAATACGTGTTAAACTAATCAACTCTATCTCCTTGTGCGTGACCACTCCCGTATCACCACAACAGAAACTTGGCTCAATTTCGTAAAATTTGGATTAAAACTAGGCGAGGTCGTCCGAGAGCGCTGCGGGATCAAGGATTTCGATTTTCTGACGTGCTGATCTGATCACACCGCCCTTGACCAACTTGCTGATCGCACGGCTGACCATCTCGCGGTTCGCCCCTACAGAGCCTGCAATCTCTGCATGTGTCGGCGCGTGTTCGATAACGGCCCCTTTGAACAGTTTGGCTTCCTCTGCGGCCAGCCGCAGCAGGTATTTTCTGACCCGCTGGTCAACCGAGAGGGTTGTCATCTCCATATTGCGCTCGGTCAGGGTACGTATCCTGTCCACAAGGTTTTTCGTCATCCGGTCCCGCAGCAATGGCACTTCGTTGAACAATTGCAAAAAGCTGTTGCGGGTCATCGTCAGGACTGTGGCCTCGGTTTTTGCAACAACCGCAAGCGAGCGCGGAATGCCGTCGAAGGCGGCCAGTTCCCCGAAGTAGGACCCGACAGGAAAGCGCGAAAAGACGATTTCGCGTCCCTGCGGCGTCCAGAAAACAGCCAAGAGCGCGCCTGATAGCAAAAAATATATGTCGTAGGATGCGTCATCCTGATCAATGATGGTCTGCCATGGCGCGAGGTGCTGTTCGCTGATGTCCAACGTGATGGTGCCAAAGTCGGCAGGTTTCATTCCTGCAAAAAGCGGGAGATTATAGCCGAGGAGTTTCTCGGGGGTCATGCCCGCGACAACAGCGCAAGTGCTGCCTGTTTTTCGGGCGGTGCCGCGCGCCGGTGAAGCTGGCCAACAGCCTCTGCCAAGAGTGTGGCATCTATTTCGCCGGCGCACAGTTGGTCAATCCGTGTGCGCAGCAACCAAAGTGTCGCACCTTGTTTGCCGGCTATGGCCGCGGCCTCTTGGCGAAAACGTGCGGCACCGGCTATGCCACCTTCAATATCACACACAAGAGCATGCAGCCGGAGAACCTCTGAATACCAGCTATGCAGGCCGTCATTCTTGTTTTCGCGCACGGCCCGCAACGCGCTTTCATAGGCGGCGCCAATATCGCCATGCTCGGCCTGTGCCAGTGCGTAATGCGCCCGGAAATAAGGGAGTCCGATATGCGCGCCCATCCTTTCATAGGTGCTGATCGTTTGCGCGAACCGCGCAAGGCCTTCTGCGCTGGCGCTTTCGGAAGGTTGCATGACGTGCAACCACGCGGTCCCTGTGATCTGCCAGAAGAACGCGTCCTGTTTGGCAGCGGTAGCGATCCCGCGTCGCACGCGGTCAATGGCTGCATCCTGTTGGCCTGCGTAGAATAGCGACACCGCCCCCCAAATCTGGGCCCAGGGTTGCATCACCGGAATATTCAACTGCCGTTGGTGCGCATCCGTTTCCATGATCATTTCAGTAATCAGATACGTTTGCCCGCAAATGGCGCGTGTCACACAGTCAAACATCTGCGCTGCAGCGAATGTGTCGGCACCATAGCAGGCGATCATCGCGCCATGGGTGGTGATATCGTAATGCCTACGCAGCGATTTGACTGTAGACGATACTTTGGCAAAATCACCGGTATAGAATTGCAAGGCGGCGTCTGTATTCAAAGAGGCCAGCCGCATTTCGCCGTTAGGGCTGTCAGACGGCACCATGTGCGCGGCTTTGCGCAGCATATCGGCAAACCGCGTGGCGGCCTTTTTGTCGCCCGACACAATGGCATGGGTAAAGCTGCCGTAAAGGGCGGGACCGTTTGCAGGGGAGTGCGCATCCTTGCCACTTGCCAGCTTTGCGACGGTTTCAAAGGCTGCCTTTACCGAGTCAGCGGTAAAGCCCTGCGTTTGCATCCGGATCGACCCCAGCGCCGAATAGCAGGCGATTTCGAGCGTGCGGACATCGACATTTGCAGGTACTTTCTTGCACAGTCCAATAGCAGCCAGCACATGCGCTTCGGCATCGTCAAAGGCCCCTTGTGACAGCGCCCAGCGGCTGACGGAAAGATAATTTTCGATCGCGGGAATATGTTGTTCCGCGCGGCGGAGATGGGTCGTCAGCAGGGCTGGATTGCGCATCACTGCATCGACATGGTCTTGCTTGAGATGCGCTGCAATCTTGGCGTGGTACGCGATGCGTTTGTTCCGCAAGAGGCTGTCATAGGCTGCTTGGTGCAATAGCGCATGCGCAAACCTCCATTTGGCAACATCAAGCTTTTTGAGCACACCTTTTCTGCAGGCCTCTTCCAGATGCATATCAAGGGGTGCGTGATCTGATGCGATGGCCTCAAGCGTGTCCAAGGAAAAGGTTTGCCCGATCACCGCTGCGCACTGCAACACGGCTTTGGTCGGTCCGGTCGCATCAATCTGATCCGCCAACAGATCCTTCAGTGAGCCCGGAACATCTGCGGATACGTTGTCGTCGACAGCGTTCCGCTTGGACAAATGCTCGATGAACAAAGGGATCCCTGCGGATTGTGAAATCACAAAGGCCCTTTGGCCGGGCGATGGTGGTGCATCTGCAACGGCATCAAGCAGATCAGCGGCCTCGGCGTCGGAGAGTGGCGCGAGGGGGATCACCGTGATCCGCGACGTATTGAGATGCTTGTCGATCTTGCTGTCGTCGCGGCTGGTCATCAGGATTTGATGATCATCGGTGCCTGCATTTTCGAGAAGATACCGCAGGACGCCAAAGCTGGCGTTGTCCAGCCAGTGCAGGTCTTCAAAAACAAGCAGGCCCGCAGGCTGCGCCGCACAGATCGCTTGCCAGAGGCTGTCTTCAATCAGCGCCTTGAGGGCGACATTGCTGCGCTCAATCAAGAGGCTCTGGCCCTCCGGCAATCCCAAAACCAGCGCAAGTGCGCGTTGGGTCTCATCTGCCAATGTTGGGAAAGCCGCCGCGATGTCTTTAAAATCCGGCAGGGTGCTGCCGGTTTGATGTAAAAGCCACTCCTCGAAAGGTTGATAGCTGCTGGGTGTTTTGACGCCGTCGGCGGCAAAGGTTGTCGCGGCAGCGGCACTCTGTGCCAGATGTCGTGCCAAGGCGGATTTGCCAATTCCGGCCTGCCCCAGCACCAGCATGGGATCGCTGCTCAGACTGATCTGGGTTAGGACGTCTTTGCGCCCGATAAAGGGCTGTGACGACGTGACCGTCTGCGTTTGGATTGCACGCGGCTGAAACAGGGTTTGGGCTTCGGCAAAGCCTTTGAGGGTCTGGTTGCTGATCTCTTCGGTGGCGATACTGCCGCGCAGCAGGGCCTTGGTGCTGGCCGAAATCAACACCGTGCCGGGGGCGGCCTCTTGCTGGATGCGTCGCGCAAGTGTGGTGACCATGCCGGTCGCCCGTGGCAGGTTTTCACGCCCCCTGTCGATGCGCACAGCGGCATCACCTGTCGCGACCCCGATACGCAGCTGGATCGCAATGCCCTGGCTTGCGCCGGCGTCAATCTCTTCAAGCGCGGTCATCGCCGCACTGACGGCCTTTGATGCCGCGAGTTCATCTGCGCGGGCGAGACCAAAAAGCGCGACAACCCCGTCACCCAGATATTCGGTGACTTCGCCTCCCTGCGCCTCGACAATGCGGCGCGCCTGACCGTAGAACTCTTCGAGCCAGTGTTCGAGATCCTCGGGATCGGCCTTGCTGGCGATGCTGCTGAAGCCGACGATATCCATGAAAACAGCCGTAATCTGCCTGCGCTCACCTTGTGCGTGGCCAGTTGTCTGTGATGTGGGATCGCTGATCGCGTTATCTGTTCTCATGCAGTTGCCACTATATGCGTGTTTTTGGCGCTTCCAAGCGCCGAATGCATATGGGCGCGCTGGCACGCGCTGGGTGATCACCTATGCATCTGTGCAAGAGGCGGTTAACCGTGCCCTGTAAGAGCAGCGTCATGGCCGTGTGGTGATCGGTGTGGCAGCGGGCCTTCATTCCGGACTTCTCTATCTGCCGCGCACATCTTTTGCAGTGACCTTGCTTGGATTGGGGCGTCTCCGTTCGATGTAGTTCTGGCCGAGAGCATCGGCGCCGAAATGCAGGGCCCAGAGTATATCCGTCGCTTTGCTTCACATTTTGCTCTTGCGCCTGAGAGTGTCGCAAAGGTCTATCGGTGCATCGCGTTTCATCCCTGCCTTTGGAAATCTGCCGATCGGATGGAGAATGGTAGCGCGGCGTACTTGTCC
This sequence comes from uncultured Loktanella sp., assembly GCA_964478505.1. Classification (GTDB taxonomy): domain Bacteria; phylum Pseudomonadota; class Alphaproteobacteria; order Rhodobacterales; family Rhodobacteraceae; genus Yoonia. The sequence continues at coordinate 8,573 of CAYZKE010000040.1, read as the reverse complement.
CGGTCTTCTGCGCCCAGCCCCTCTTCCATCAACTTTCCCGGCAGTGCGGACACGGTGATGGGTGGATCACCGGCCTTGATGTCCACCTGACCACGGAATCGGATCATAACATGCGCAGCCGTTGATCGGAGATGGAATGCCTGAAGGTGACAGAGATTCCGGTCGTGCGCGTTCAGTTCCATTTCGATCCGCCGGCGTTTGCGCGGTGCAGGCATCTCGAGCGTCAGGTTGAACGTCCACACTCCAGGTTGAAGCTGCGTCGGTGGTTCCACTTGCTGTTCAAGGGCAGGATTTGCGTCGGTGGATGCCGCCGTCTTCCACGTGAGCGCCCTGAAAACCGGCGTGTCATGGAATTTGCTTCGACCCGAGAACCGGATTCTTTCGACGCCTTGCACGATAGCCCTTGCGATCTTCTGTCCATGGTTCAGGGCATCGGTGTCCTTGGCCAGCAACATTGCGGATAACTGAGACGCTTTGGAAAAGCGGCGCTGGCTGTATAAATTGTGACGGACAAGTTCGGGTAATTGCATCCCCATTTCCTGCTCCAGATAGGACAAAGCGATGGCGGCCGGACCAATAAGCCGTCTGGCCTTGAGGATCTTTGTGAACTTCTCCCAATCTACGCTTTCGCGGTCGAGAATACGGGCGGCGTCCACCAGCCAGTCACTGTGGCTGTGGCCATCCCATCCACCATGACCAATCGCCATGGTCAATCGTTCTTCGACGCTCGGGATGTACATAGGCAGGCCATAGTAGCTGACCGGCTGGATGTCGTTGATCAGCGCTTGGTCACAGGCCTCGCTTGAACTTGCCAGATGATACGCCGAACGATGCAGGTCGATATCACCAAAGCGACCCTTCTTGAAATTGCGGGCTCGGATGCTGGAAAGCCTTGCGCGCAGACCAAGCACGCTTTCGCCACGGGTGCTTTGCCACCCGCCGGCGGCAAGTATTTCGAATGCTTTCTTAAAGTCGTCGGGATGAAAAAGGAGATCGAGATCGTAAGACGTTCGGCTTTTCTGTTCGTCCATGTCGAGCGCGACCCGGCATGCACCCTTGAGCAGGATGATCCTGATACCGGCATTCACCATCTCTTCCAACGCAGGGCGTGAAATCGCTATCGCCATCCGGGAGCGCGTCCAGTTCAGACGTTGCAGACCGCAAAGCCGTGCATATTCGGGCATTTGCGCCAAACTATGCTCGAAACGCGTTGTGATCGCAGATAAGAGCCGATGTTCGGCGAATGTTGCATCATCCAGATCCGTCTCGTGAAGCCAGTCCTTGATTGCAGCAAAGGCGGTTTCATCATTCCGGTGGATCGCCGCCGTGATCAGCTTGTGCCTGCTGCCATTGGGCCAGGCCCAGGATATATGCGGAAACCGGCGCGATGCGGACGAAGGTTGCGATGTCATTGATCCTGACTGTCCTTGATGCGCTCTTGTCGCCGCTGGATCGCCCGATGCGCGACGGCAAGATACCCCGCATCCTTGGCGGCTTCACGGCCATAGGACAGGCTGCCGCGGATAATCCTCCGCATCACCAGGACGTCATCAATGAACTTGAACTGGCAGCCAGTTTCACGCGCTCTTGCAAGCCAGTCGACCATGTCGCCACGCCCTCCGGGTGGGTCGAAAATGGGGCCGACTTCCTCAAAAACCTTGCGCCTGAACACAAGGTCCGATCGTGTCAGGCCAGGGCGCACGGCACCAGACGTCATATCTGTCGTGCCGTGGTGAAACTGCCGGTGCTTTGCAAAGACCAGCGTCCGGTCGTCGCTTGCCTCAAGCAGATCCAACTGTCGCTGCATCTTGGCGGGAAGCCAAAGATCGTCGGCGTCGACGGTGGCGACGATCTCGCTGGTCGTCGCACGGATGGCGCGTGTGCAGGCGCTGCCACAGCCGGTGTTCGGCTGCGTCAGGACGGTGATGTCAGGCGACACCTCGCGTGCTATTTGGGCTGTGGCGTCTTCTGATCCATCGTCGACCAAGATGATTTCGTTTGGCGGCACGGTCTGCGAAAGCACGGACTTCAGCGTCTCGGCAATTGTTTCGGCGGCATTATAGGCCGCGATGGCAACGCTATAGGTCATCAGTCATATCAACTCCGGTGGTAGCATGAGGTCGAATGTAGGCTTATGCAGTTTTCGCGTCGGATCCGCCTTGCGCCGCTGCAGGCTTTTCATGACGGCGCGCGCAAAATACTTGCGCCCCAGATCGAAATCCTGCGTCATGCCGCCGTCGTGACGCAAGTAATAATGACAGACCGTGGAGGTCTGGACGAAACGTGTGCCGGTTTCGAAAATGCGAAGAAGATAATCTGTGTCTTCAGCCTGTATCATGGTCTCGTCAAAGCCGCCGATCCGCGTAATCAGGCTGCGACGCATCAGGGCGCATGACAAATGAATACCGGTGATTTCTTTCTGCGCTGCACCCTGCGCAGGCCGCAGTGTAAGCGGGTCTATTTGCGTGGTCGCGACCATGTTTCCATAGGTCAGCGCGATGTCCGGTTGCGCTTGGAGAATTGGCATATCCGTGGCAAATCGATCGGCAGCGAGCGTATCATCGGAATCCAGAAAGGTCACAAACGCGGTTTCGTCATGCAGGTTGTCGAGCCCGGTGTTCCGCGCTTCGGTTACGCCGCCATTGTCCCGGCGCACAGCCCTGATTTCGGGATGACTGTCCGCCAGACTTTGGATCACTTCCGGGGTCCGGTCTGTTGATCCGTCATCCACAATCAGAATATCCAAATCCACGGTATCCCGCTCACGGATCAAGGACCTGATGGCAAGGACCAAGCTGTCGGGTCGGTTGTAGACCGGGACGATCACCGTCGTCTTCATTTCAAATGCCTTCGATGAAATGGCGAATGGTGGTGGAAACCTCATCAGGATCAACACCCAGATCAAGCCTGAAACAAGGCAAACGCCGTGATATCTCCGCAGCCGTTGCATAAAGCAGCGGGCGGTCTCCGGGGATCTGTGTGACTCCTGACGGGGCCAGCGCGAGAAAAGCCTCCTTGGCGGAAACCGGGTGAAGTTCGGTTTGCGCCTGTCCCGTGATACGCGGAAGAAGCAGCGCTTTCAGCGACAGGCTCGCGGGAAGATCACGCAGGCCAAGATCACGGATGTAGAACTGGTATTTGTCCTGCCAGTTGGTCTTGGCCGGTATGGCTGGATGGTCGGTAAGGCCAACCCGCGCCAATCCCTCCGCATCCTGTTTCAGCGTCTCGAAGAGAGGATGGGCGCGCAGCGATGATGGTGTCACGAAGACGTAGTCGTCACCAACTGTGGTCAGTCCCGCCAAAATCCCTGAAAGGACCGTGCCCGACTTGCCGGATCCGCCGGCGCCCGCCAGCAAGACGCCTTTGTCTGCGACACCCAGTGTGCCTGCATGGATCAGCGCCCCATCCCGCGCGGCAAGATGCCATTGCAGAAAATTGCGCAATGGGGATCCAAGGTCCCACGGAGGATACTGGTCCGCTCTGTTCAGAATCTGAAGGCCTGTCGCAGTTTGTCGATCAAAGACCTGCCAGTATGAAAGTGGGTGATAGTAGTGCATGCGGTATCGTGTCGGCGCGAGAAACGCCTCGACCTGCCGTTCTTCGAACTGCGCAGCGCGCCAGGCGATCGACGGACAGCCGTTTTCACCCGCCACACCGACAAAAATCCGTGTCGATACGGCGGTGTCAGGGGTGTGTGACCAGATGGCCCGGTTCACTGCGTCCAGGTAATCCTCTAGATCCGAGGATACTATGAATGCCTCGCCCGCCACGCCGTAGGTGCGGCTGTGGCGTGCGCTGTCAAAGGCTGTCTCAGCCCTTGAAAACAGGCTGGCCAGATCTTCCAAAAGTGTTTGGGGGGTAAGGGACAGTCCCGACAATGATTGACCGGCGATCACTGGGCATCTGGTAATTTTGGCCATCCCGCGTTTTGGTCTACGTCGTGAATGGGGTCAGCGACGATCAGGTCAGAAAGATCGTCATAGGCTTCTATCGTCGGAGGGATCAGAAGGGATATGGATGCCGTGGGCGCACCTTCACCGGCAAGGTCATCGCGGACAATGAGTTCGTGATCAAGAAGCTGCGTCACAAAATCAGACGCCATTTGCTTTGTGGTGTCATCCGCGCTCAAGCTGGCGGTATCCTGCCCCTCGATGATAGCAGACCACAGCGCGGCACCTGATGCGTTCAGACCAAAGTATTGACCTGAGAGCAGATTCAGAACGACAAGATCGCCACCAAAGCTTTCATGGACGATATCCGGCCCTGCTATTTTATATCGTTCTGTCATATAGTTACTCCGTTTTTTCTGCCGCGACTTTTGTTTAGCGCCAGCGCTGGACGCGTGCAACTTCTCGTGTCAGCCCGCCCAGAGCGCTCGAACCTTTTGAAGCATCCGCTTTGCTTTGCGAGGCGGCTTGATCGGCCGACGGCAGTCGTCGATCAATTGTATCTCGGTCTTGGATTTTTCCATAAGTTCAAAATCGATCATCTCTTCGAACGGCACATCGAGGTCTGCTTTCCATGCCCTGCGGTCAAGGCCTGCCTGCTGAACCTGCTTTCCGCATGAACCGACGCAGTGTGCGCACGACTTCAGTGGTCCGGGCGCGTTTAGAAAGTGCAGCAGATCCTCTTGAAGTGTCGGGCTTTCAGAGATCTTGAACCCCTCTTCCTCGAGCTGTCCGCCCGTGAAACCGGGGACATAAATGGATTGTGGACAGCGATAAAGACGACCCTGTCGCAGCGCATGACAGCCCCAAACATTGGCCATCTTGCAAGCACTCCAGATGTCTTCGACCAAACTGGCGCTTTCCGCCTTTTGCGACGAAAACGTCATGCGAAAGTTGGGGTAACGTGAAACGTTCACTTTTGTACCGAACTGCTTTCCCTTGCGCCGCAGCTCTTCAGTCTTTGCATCTGAGAGTTTCGAAATTTCATAAAGTGAGATTTCGATCTCATCCAGATCAGTCCACCCTTCGTCAGGAAGGCGATCCAAGAGCATCCCGTTCGTGGTCAGTTGAACGATGTCGCCGATCCCTGATCGCTTTGCGATCTTGATCAAGTCAACGATATTGGGGTTGAGAAGCGGTTCGCCACCGAGGAGCCGCACCTTTTTGCAGTGATAAACCCCCGCAAGCAGTCCCAGAGAGTGTTCGGTCTCTTCGACCGTCGCATTCCATTTCTTCATGATTGGTGAAGCGTGATTGCATTGGCGGCAGGTGATATTGCAGTGGTCGGCAACGATCACCTCAAGGTTCATTGGCGGAATAATCTTGCCCGCGTCTATAAAACACAGACGTCTCGGCTTTAAATCGGTATCACTCACTGCATACGCCTTCTGTTGTGTGCCGGACTGTGACCTTCGGACGAAGTTTGTCTGCTTTGCTCAAATCTCTTGTTAGCGCAATCAAGCTTCTTCCGGTCGTGCAATATTCAAAATCTTGCAGCCCTGCAAACCGCGGTCGGTAGAATATGATTTCAACATCACCTCTCGGATCGAACGTTTGATTAACTTGCGGACCCCAAAATTTCGGTTTTTCCTTGGATTGTCAATCAGAAGGCATGCGCAGCCAAGGTTTGCTTTCCGGCCTTTTCATAAAATGTTCCTGCGGCAGCATCAGTGAACGCGTGCGCTGCGCCTGAGCCCTGTCATCGGTGTCAAACGAAGAACATAATCGGGTGTTTGATGCGCCGCGCGCCTTAAACGGACGTCGCATTTTGTGCCTTCGAATCCACCACGTTAGTGTGCCACAAAAGACGGTATCTGGTGACTCATATTCGCCCAAATTTTGCCACCTCGCGGCATTACGGAAGTAGCATGCGTATTCTGATTGCCGAAGACGAGCCTGTGCTCGCCAGCCAACTAAAGAAAACACTGGTGTCCGAGGGGCTCACCGTTGACGTTGCTGTCGACGGTGCCGAAGCGCAGTATCTTGGTGAAACTGAACCTTATGATGTGATTATTCTGGACCTCGGCCTGCCCATTCGGGATGGCCTGACAGTGCTGAAAAACTTGCGCAGCGGCGGCAATGATACCGCGATTCTGATCCTGACGGCGCGCAACGACTGGACGGACCGCGTGGATGGTCTTGACGCGGGTGCGGATGATTATCTGACCAAGCCGTTCCACATGGCGGAACTGTCGGCGCGTGTGCGTGCCCTGATCCGCCGCAAGGCCGGAAAAGCAACGCCGGTTTTCTCAAAGGATGACGTGACCTTTGATACCCGCAACAATCAGGTTACGGTCCAAGGTGTGCCAGCCAATCTGACGTCACAGGAAATCGCGGTGCTTTCCTATCTTTTCCATAATTCGGGTCGGCTTGTGTCGCGGACAGAGCTGTCCGATCATATCTATCAGCATGAAGGTGACCGTGATTCCAACACGATCGCTGTCTTTGTGAACCGGTTGCGCAAGAAACTGGGGAGCAACCTGATCGAGACTGTGCGCGGCAGGGGCTACGTTATCAAAGCAACCGCATGACATCGTTACGCGCCCGCGCAGTGACAGGCGGCATCCTATGGGCGGTCGCGATCATCGTTTTGGGTTTGGCAGGCCTGTCGTCCTATATGACATCACAGGCCCAGGCCCGTTTTCTTGATGTGCTGGAAACACGCCATTCGCAGGCGGTCGTTGCGGTTACAAACAACAGCGACACCACCGATGGTCTGGACCGCGCGATCGGTGATCTGGTGTATCAGGTCCCGCTGTCGGGCCAGTATTGGCAGGTCGAGACCGAGGATGGCACAATCTATGCTTCTCCATCGTTGGGAGAGGCGCGTTTGCCCGCCGCAGTCGGGCGCTCGGAGGTTGCCCAGCGGCGTGAGTTTCAGGGCCCCAATAACGAATCCCTCTTAGGCATTGGCAGGTGGGTCCGTGTCCGTGATGGTTCGCTTTGGCATGTACAGGTCGCCGCATCTTTGCAGAGCTTTGATGAAGAGCAGATGGACCTGCGGCGCACGCTTTTGACGGCCTTTGCTTTTGTTGCCTTCATGGGCGTATTGGGTGCGTTGGCACAGGTTGCGGTGGTGTTGCGGCCGCTCAACAAGCTGCGACAGGATGTTTCGGGCAAATGGGAACAGGACGGCGGGATGAAAGTCGCCGACTATCCGGTTGAGGTTGCGCCTTTGGTGAATGACATCAACACCCTGATGGAGCGCAACCGCGATATCATGCGCCGCTCACGCAGGCAGGCCGCGGACCTTGCCCATGCCATCAAGACCCCGTCGGCCATCATGCGCAATGAGTTGGACATGCTCATGATGAACGGCCACGATGTGCATGAAGCCGTGGATGCGTTGGATCGGCTGGATGCGCAGCTCAAACGGTCATTTGCACGGATGCGCGCCGATGGCACTGACAGCACGATGGCTGTTGCGACACCGCTGGATGTCGCCCTTGGCCGCATGCAGCGTGCCTTTAACGCGCTTGCGCAAAACGAAGGCAAGACATTCACCGCCAGTTTTGATCCCGGCATGCGCGTGCGCATGGATCAAAGTGACTTTGAAGAGGTGATGGGCAACCTTCTGGACAATGCGCTGAAGTGGGCCGCCTCTGAGGTGCGGCTAAAAGCGGACCTGACGAAAGACGGCCAGATCATGATCACCATTGCGGATGACGGCCCCGGTATTCCCAAGGAAGAGATCGCGAAGGCCACCCAGAGCGGACAGCGGCTTGATACATCCAAGCCCGGTACCGGTCTCGGGCTCGCGATTGCGCATGATCTTGTGCATGCCTATGGCGGAAAGATCCTGCTGTCCAAGGATGAAGCACTCGGCGGGCTGGCCGTGCATCTGCGTTTGCCTGTCGCGGCGCCTAAGCGCCTCGATTAAAGAGCCCGCTCAAGGCACGGCTGACAAGGCCGCTGACCGAAGGTTTCCTGGCGGCATGAAACGGCAGGGGGCGGCACACCTCGATCGCGGCGACGCCGACGCGCGCGGTCAGTGCGCCGTTGATCACCCCTTCGCCAAAGCGCCGAGAGACCTTTGACAGTACCCCGCCGCCGGCAACCGAGCTGATCAGATCATCACCTACAGCGACGGCACCGGTTGCGACCAGATGGGTCAGCACGGTGCGCGTCAGCCGCCAACTGCCCAAGGTCCCCGCGCGGCCGCCGTAGATTTCCGCAATCCGCCGGATCATGCGCAGGTTCGCGGTGAGGGCCGTAAAGAGGTCTGCCAATGCGATGGGGACGATGGCGGTGACAGTGGCAACTTGGCGTGCGGCGGCCTCGACTTCGCGCTGGGCGCGGGCGTCAAGCGGGGCAAGCAGCGTGGTTTCAGCAAGGCCAAGCAGGCCGTCGGCATCAAGCACTTCGTCGCGGCGGGACGTCAGTTCGGCGCGTCCCCAAGCGGTGTCCTCGCGGTTGCCGTAGAGCTTTTCCAATGAAACGATGACGCCGCGCGCCTCTTTAAGGTCGTGAGACAGCAGGGCGGATTGTGCCTGATGCTGGATTCGGTCGAGTTTGCGCAAGCGCCCAAAGGCTGCCAGTTCGCGCAGGGCGATGATGGCAAGGACGGCGATGAGCAATACGACAAGCGCGGTTGCGATGCCGCCCAGAATGGGCGAGCGCGCGAGG
>CAYZKE010000039.1:0-13200 GCA_964478505.1 uncultured Loktanella sp. | reverse complement strand
GGCTTGGCGCACAGTACCCTGTAGCCGATGAACAGCCTGACCTGATCACGGTCCAACACCGCCTGCTGTTCGCACAGGTCCTCGAAGCGGTCCGCGCGCTGAAAGAAGGCGTGCTCGAGGACATCCGCGAAGGCGACGTCGGCGCGATCTTGGGCTGGGGCTTTGCACCATGGTCGGGTGGCCCGTTCAGCTGGCTGGATATCATCGGCACGCCTTATGCCGCAGAGCGGTGTGATCAACTGACCGAGGAATTCGGCGCACGTTTCACAACACCTGCCTTGTTGCGTGAAATGGCTGATAAAGGGCAAGAGTTCTACAAGCGCTTCGGCGCAGCAGCCCAAGCGGCCTAAACGACTATGGCGCACCCCGCCCATGGGGTGCGCCATAATATTTTTCTCGCAGAATCAATGCTTTGAATTGTGTATTTCAAGACGAAAACTTCGCTATACAGCACTGTATTCGAACCTATAGTTAGTATTTAAACTAAGTATTGATGCACTGACGGCAATTCCGCGTGCCCCTCGCAGGCCAATTCCCACTTTCCAAGTCCACAACATAGCGCAATACTCGCCGTCCAAAGACAATCTGCGGGAGGACCATGTCATGGGTTGGATGCGCGATGAAACCGGGCTCGAGAAGCGGGCGGCGAACTATGTCCCGCTGACGCCTTTGTCGCATTTGCAGCGCGCCGCACTGATCTTTGCTGATCGTGAAGCGGTGGTCTATGGCAAGACCAGAATAACCTATGCCCAATATTACCGGCGGGTCTCGCGGTTGGCCTCGGCGCTGACCAAGGTTGGTGTGCAACCGGGTGACGTTGTGGCAACGATCCTTCCCAATATCCCTGCGCAATCCGAAGCAGCCTTTGGTGTTCCCGCCTGTGGTGCCGTCCTAAATACGATCAACACCCGTCTGGATGTGGATACGGTGGCCTATATCTTTGACCACGGCGAAGCGAAGGTCGCTTTGGTAGACAGCCAGTTCCTGCCGCTTGCCATGGCCGCAATCGACATAATGGAGGGCCCTGCCCCCTTGATCATCGAAGTGCCTGATGATCAGGCCGGGGTCCATGCAATGGGCGCGCAGCAGAATTACGAAGATTTTCTGGCGACAGGAGATCCCGAATTTGCTTGGATCCTGCCGCAGGACGAATGGGAAAGCCTCGCGCTTAATTATACATCCGGCACCACCGGCCGCCCCAAAGGCGTGGTTTATCATCACCGTGGTGCATACCTGATGACGATGGGCACACCGATCAGCTGGGAGTTGCCGCTCTTTCTGCGCTACCTGCAAATCGTCCCGCTCTTTCACTGCAACGGCTGGAACCACACGTGGATGCTGCCCGCCTTGGGCGGCACAGCGATCTGTTGCCGCGATATAACGGCCAAGGCAATTTACGACGCGATTGGCGATGAAAAGATCACGCATTTTGGCGGCGCGCCAATTGTGCTCAATTTGCTGGTAAACGCGAAAGACGCGGAACGCCGCGCCTTTGATCATGTGGTTGAGGTCTTTACTGCCGGCGCGCCCCCTGCCCCTGCAACGCTGGCCGCGATCGGCAAACTGGGGTTCAACGTGAAACAGGTCTATGGGCTGACCGAGACATACGGGCACGTCACCGAATGTATCTGGGATGACGCATGGGATGCGCTGCCCGAAGCCGACCAGGCGGCGATCAAAGCACGCCAGGGCGTCGGCTTTCCAATCATGGAAGATGTGACCGTGGTCGATGAACACATGCGGCAAGTCCCGCGTGACGGAGCGACACAAGGCGAGATCGTCATGCGCGGGAACGCTGTGATGAAAGGCTATCTCAAGAACCCCCAAGCCACGGAAAAGGCCTTTGCAGGCGGCTATTTCCATTCCGAAGATCTTGCCATTCAACACCCGGGCGGGGCGATGCAAATCTCGGACCGCGCCAAAGACATTATCATTTCCGGCGGTGAGAATATCAGTTCGGTCGAAGTCGAGGGTGCACTGATGCACCACCCGGCAGTGAACCTTTGTGCAGTGGTCGCCAAGCCGGACGACAAATGGGGCGAAGTCCCCTGTGCTTTTGTCGAACTGAAGGATGGCGCCAGCGCGGAAGAAGCAGATATCATCGCATTTACGCGAACACGGTTGGCAGGGTTCAAATGCCCCAAGAAAGTCGTGTTCCAAGAGCTGCCCAAAACATCGACCGGAAAAATCCTGAAGTTTGAACTCCGCAATCTGGCGAAGACGTTTTAGGCAGGCGGCAGGATGCCATCAGCCGGTTGTTTCCGACATGACAACCCAGTCCGAAATCGGTACGCTGTCGCCAAAAGGGCAAAAGAGCAGATGACGGCACTCGCGCGATATGTACGGCTGGAAAGCGAAGCGCTCTGGCGGTCTGAGCCGGAGGGGCAGCGTCGTGATGTCACGCTGTCCTTCGGCGATGCGACACTTGTGATTGCGGATGCCATGGGGCGTCCTTTGGCCCATTGGTCGCTGCCTGCGTTGATCCGGCAAAACCCCGAGGAGACTCCTGCGATCTACGCGCCAGACGAAGAGGCCAGCGAGATACTGGAAATTTCTGACAGCACCATGATCGAGGCGATCGAGGAGGTACGCAAAGCTTTGGCAAAGTCGCGGCCTCATCCGGGGACTTTGCGCCATTGGCTGACAGCCGGTCTGATCGTCGTGACCGTGCTTTTGGCCATCTTCTGGTTGCCCGGTGCACTGACGCGGCAGACCCTTGCCGTGGTGCCCGCCCCCAAGCGCATGGAGATCGGAACGAAACTTCTGGGCTATGTGCAGGAAGAGACTGGCGCAGCCTGTCAGGCGCCCCGGGCAAATGCCGCAGCAGGACGTCTGGCGCGACGGCTGTTCGGGCCGCAGACCGCCGCACGGATCGTTGTTGTGCCCGCGCTTGCGCAGGGCGCATTGGCTTTGCCAGGTGGTATCGTGGCGCTGGATTATGGGGTGTTGCAGCTTTCGGATGATCCGGCGGTTGCTGCGGGTTTTATTCTTGCCGCGCGCGCCTCGGTTCTGCACATGGATCCGCTGGAAGCTTTGCTGCAACAGGCCGGACTTGGCACCACATTCCGTCTGCTGACGACCGGCGAAATTCCCGATGCAATCCTGCGCGACAATGCGGCAACTCTGCTGGCAGGCCCTGCGGCAACACCAGATGCCGCAGTTTTAAGCCAGACGCTGGCCGCAGCGCAGATACCTCAAGGCCCCTATCTGGCGGCAGCAGATGCCCGCAGCGGCAATATGCCGGACCTCGGCCCTGATCCGCTTGACGGTCAGACCGCCCCCCTCATCCTGACGGACAGCGATTGGGTCAGCCTGCAGAATATCTGTAATACTTAGAGGCTACTTTGTCCCGAACATCCGGTCACCGGCATCGCCAAGGCCCGGCACGATATAGCCTTTCTCGTTGAGATGGCTATCAATTGCCGCTGTCACAATCGGGACATCGGGATGGGCCTCGCGCATGCGGGCTATCCCTTCGGGTGCGGCCAGCAGGCAAAGGAACCGGATATTTGTTGCCCCTGCCTGTTTCAACAGGTCAATCGCGGCCACGGATGAATTGCCGGTCGCCAGCATCGGATCGACGGCAATGACCAAACGATCCTCTAATTCGGTTGGCACCTTGAAATAATACTGTACCGGCTTGAGTGTTTCCTCATCGCGGTAAAGGCCGACAAAACCGACACGAGCAGACGGGATCAATTCCAATACCCCATCCAGAAGCCCGTTCCCCGCCCGCAGGATCGACACAAGTGCCAGCTTCTTGCCGTCAATCACCGGCGCATCCATTGGTTCCAGCGGCGTGTCGATACGTTTGGTTGTCATCGGCAGACCACGGGTCACCTCATAGGCCAGCAACTGACTGATTTCACGCAACAGTTGGCGGAACAAGGCCGTCGATGTATCACTCTGGCGCATCAATGTCAGCTTATGCTGGACCAACGGGTGGGTGACGTGGGTGACATGTTCGGTCATGTGGCGGGCTCCAGTTTTTTGGTGATGCGAGCTTTGGTGGCGTCATTGCAAAAGGCTGCGGCAATGGCCGTTTCGTTCAGGGCTCTGAAATCGTCCTCATCCCAGCCAAAGGTGCGGTGCAGCATCTCGTATTCGTCGGTCATCGTCGTGTGAAAGAAGGGCGGGTCATCTGTTGAAACAGTCACTTTCACACCGGCGTCACGCAGTTTCGCAATCGGGTGGCTGTCCCAGTCTTTGACAGCTTTCAGAACCACATTCGAGCCCGGGCAGACCTCGAGCACGATCTCTTTCTCGGCGATCTCTTCAATCAGCGCAGGATCGGTAATCGCCCCTATCCCGTGACCAATGCGCGATACTTTCAATTCGCGCAGAGTTTCAGACACCATCGCCGCCCCACCCCATTCGCCCGCATGGCAGGTCAGCGGCATCCCCGCCTCGCGTGCCATGTCAAAGCTATAGCGATAGTCGCCGGGGCGTCCGACCATTTCACCGCCGGCCATGCCATAGCCCACGATGAAATCACCGTAGGTTTCGGCGGCGCAGCGTGCGGCGGGTTTGCAGGCCTCGGGCCCGAAATGGCGGATACCTGTCACAATCCCTTTCAGGGTTATCCCCAGCTTCTCTTCACCTTCGGCTGCTGCATCTTCCATCGCGGCGAGATAATCTTTCCAAGCTGCCAGATCGCCACCGCCGCAAAAATCAGGGGACACAAAGGTTTCCATATAGACGACACCGTGAAAGGCCGTCTCTTCCAGCACCGCCATGGTGAGGCGGCGAAAATCATCAGGCGTTTGCAGTGTCGTGCACGCCGCCTCATAGACCTTCAGGAAATGGTCGAAATCGCGAAAGGCATAGCCGCCGTCAGCCGTGAATATCTTGCTGATGTCGATCTTCTTTTCCGCAGCCAGCCCTTTGATAAAATCCGGCGGCGCGCAACCTTCGAGATGTGTATGCAGCTCGACTTTGGGGAGGGTGCGAAAACTCATAAAAAGCTCTTTCCTTGGCCTGCGTAAGGCACATTCAAATAGGCGGCAACGGTGGCGGCCACGTCAACAAATTGCAGCTGGCCCAGCGCGCGCGCGCCCAATCCATGCACCAAAACCGGCACGCGTTCACGCGTGTGATCAGTGCCAGCCCATGTGGGGTCATTGCCATGGTCTGCGGTGACGATCAACATATCATCCGGTTTCAGTTTGGGCAAAAGTGCCGCCAGTTCCCCGTCAAACCACTGCAAATGGTCGCGGTATCCAGCCGCGTCGCGCCGATGTCCGTATTCGCTGTCGAATTCGACCAGATTGGCAAAAACAAAATCCCCGTCCGCCGCCGCGTCCGCCAAATCATGGATATGCCCCATCAGGGCCGCATCCCGCCCTTTGCGCAGATCATCAATCCCCCGCATCGAGAAGATATCGCCGATCTTTCCGACCGCATGCACAGTGCGCCCCGCATCATGGACATAATCGCAAATCGTGGGTGACGGCGGCGCGATCGCGAAATCCTTGCGGTTGGCGGTGCGTTTGAAATTGCCGACTTCGCCAAGGAACGGGCGGGCGATGACCCGCCCGACCCGCATGTCATGCACGGCGGGGGCAAGGTCATGGCAGAGCTTGATCAGCCGCTCCAACCCGAACGCCTCTTCATGGGCCGCGATCTGCAATACGCTATCGGCAGAAGTATAACAAATCGGCCAGCCCGTGCGCAGGTGTGCTTCGCCCTCTTCATCCAGCACAGCCGTGCCCGATGCATGACGATTGCCCAGGATACCTTCGGTCCCCGCCAGTTCGCAGATCAGCGCAGTAAGCTCCGGTGGAAAGGCAGGGTCGGCATCGGGAAACACATGCCAGTCCCATGGCACAGGCACACCGGCGAGTTCCCAATGGCCTGACGGCGTGTCTTTCCCGCGCGAGATTTCTGTCGCAGCGCCCCACGCGCCTGATGGTGTGGCATCCAGACCGACTGCAGCCTCGCCCGAGGCGAGCTTTACCGCGGCACCCAGACCCAGCGCCTCCAGTGTCGGCACATTGAGGCCGACATCCCGCGCAATGTGACCGACGGTATTGGCACCTGTATCGGGCAGTTGACCATTGAAAAACTGGTCCGCGTCGGGTGCCCCGCCGATCCCGACGCTGTCAATGACGATCAAAAAGGCGCGTGCCATCAAGTCATTCCTTCAATAACCAGCGGGCCGGGTGTGACCGCCTCACCGATTGTCATGGCGGCCTGAACCGCCATCGCCGCGGCAATGGCCGCATCCTCATCAGCGGCATGGACCACGCAAAGTGGATCGCCGCGCGAAACTTTTGCACCAAGCCGGACGACCTCGGTCAGACCCACCGCCGGATCAACCTGATCGGTCTCCACATTCCGTCCGCCACCCAATGCCACAACCGCCAGTCCCAGCGCCTCTCCGTCAATGGCCGCGATATAGCCCGACGCAGGCGCGGTTACGTCGCCGACAACGGGCGCCTTGGGCAAATGTGTATGCCAGTCCTGCGCCATATCAGGTGGACCGCCCAAGGCTGCAATCATCTGGGAAAACCGCTCCATCGCGGCACCGCTGCTCAGGGCCTCTTTGACGCGCTGCACGGCAGCGGCGGTCTCTTCGCCCTGCATCATCAAAAGCTGGGTACACAGCCCGACAGTCAGGTCATAGAGCCGCGGTGCGACCTCTGTATTGCCCGCCAGTACCTCCATACAGATCGCCACCTCGACCGCATTACCCAGCGCGGGGGCCAGAGGTTCATTCATATCCGTAATCATTGCAGCCGTGGTACAGCCAGCACCATTGGCGGCGCCCACCAGCGCCCGTGCCAGCGCACGCGCCTCATCATGCGTTTTCATAAACGCACCCGAGCCACATTTGACGTCCAGTATCAGGCTATCCAGCCCCGCTGCCAGCTTTTTGGACAAGATAGATGCGGTGATCAGATCAATGCTCTCGACGGTCGCCGTGACATCGCGGACCGCGTAAAGTCGGCGGTCTGCAGGGGCAATCTGGCCGGTCGCACTGACAATCGCGCAACCCACCTCACGGGTGATCAGGCGCAACTGTTTCTCAGAGACGTTGATGTTCACACCAGGGATCGCCTCAAGCTTGTCCAGAGTACCGCCGGTATGCCCCAAACCACGCCCTGAAATCATCGGGACATAGACGCCGCAGGCCGCCAGCACCGGCGCAAGGATCAGCGACACACAATCGCCCACACCACCGGTTGAATGTTTGTCGATGACGGGACCGGGCAGATCCCACGTCATCACGTCGCCACTATCGCGCATCCCGATCGTCAGCGCCGTGCGCCCCGCATCACCCAGCCCGTTCAACACCACCGCCATGGCAAAAGCACCCGCTTGCGCGTCACTTACCGCACCACTGGCCAACCCTTTGGCGAACCATGTCAGTTCCTCCTGCGTGGGGGCCTTCTTGTCCCTGACAGCGGCAATGATGGCACGGGCGTCCATGTCAGACGCGGCTCATAT
The DNA here is from genome assembly GCA_964478505.1 of uncultured Loktanella sp. Classification (GTDB taxonomy): domain Bacteria; phylum Pseudomonadota; class Alphaproteobacteria; order Rhodobacterales; family Rhodobacteraceae; genus Yoonia. Next base: position 5,751 of record CAYZKE010000039.1, on the reverse strand, counting down.
AGTCTGCGTCGAAACTGCCCGGCAACAGGGTTGCGACCGTGGTTTCATGCACGATGCCATCGGTTGTCGTCAGGGTCACTTTGACATCGCCCTTGGCAAATTCAGCTATTTTCTGGCGGCATCCGCCGCAAGGGCTGACGGGTTTGGGGCTGTCGGCAATCACAGCGATTTCGGCGATAGCAGTATCACCTGCCGCAATCATCGCGGCAATCGCGCCAGCCTCGGCGCAGGTGCCTTCGGGATAGGCCACGTTCTCGACGTTGCAGCCGACATGTACAGCACCCGAGGTCGCCCGCAGCGCCGCCCCTACCTTGAATTTCGAATATGGCGCATAGGCGTTTTCGCGAACCGCGCGCGCGTGATCAATCAATGACATGAGGCCTCCGGTATTGATGGTGTCCAGAGTGTGACGGACCGCCTGCGGATGCAAGAGGCTTAGGTCGTTGCAAAGACGCCCGGCAAGGTGACCTCAAGTAGCTCCAGATCATCCGAAGGATCGGCATAGCGCGTCTGCATACCGGGCGGGATCACAAAGGCATCACCGGGGGACAAGGTGAACGGGTCTTTGCCCTCGCCTTCCAATGTCATCGTGCCTTCCATCACAAAAGTAAAATGAATGTCGGCATCATGGCTGGACCAGACCGGATCGCCCGCGCCTTTGCGCAGGACATGTACACCTGCAACGCCTTTCGTATTTGTCGCAATTGTCGTGTCACGCCCGATGAAACCTGGCAGGCGGGCAGGCCCCCACGCGGCCTTGGCCCCTTCGTTGAAGACAAATTTCTGTCCCTGCCATTCGCGATCAGGCCGCAGGTACGGGGTGGGCAACGTCATGTCGTGGTCAATCTCGGTGATATGTTCTGCGGGGACACCGATTTCGATCACCTCGATCCCGTCCGAGGCTTCCAGCACGCGGTGCCGGATTTCGGGGGGCTGGATAAAGCAATCACCTGCGGTCAGGCGGATGGGGGGACCTTGGTCCTCATAGACCACATCGACCCAGCCACGGTAGCAGAAGATCAACTGAAACCCGACCTTGTGAAAATGCACCATATCCGGAACCGGCCCGCCGTCTGGAATACGAATATGGCTGGCAATTATCGACCCGCCCAATCGGGTCGGGATCAGGTCGCGGTATTGCATACCTGCGCGGCCAATCACCCAAGGTGCCTGATCCGCAAGACGGCGCACGACAAAGGCGTGATCGGTTGGCGGCAGTTCCAAGGGCGGGTGCAGCGGATGCACCTCAACCCGTGTGCCACCGGGCGATGTCAACGTCTTTTGCCCATCCGCAAATCTTGCATCATCCGTCAGAATACGCAAAAGGCCGGGGCTATCGCCGGTGCCTTGATCAAGCCGCACCCGCACACCATGACCGGAATAGACCGCCACGGAGGGGTCATCGGCAGGATAAATCATATCCAGCCGCATCCCCAAGGTGCCACCGAAAAACCCAAGATCAGCCCGCAGGTCTGTTGTCGGCAGGCACAGTTCGGCGCGTATTTCATTCAACTCTGTCATGTTTTGCACCCTGTCCTTGTCGCAAAATATTTGCAAGAGTAGGCGCTACGCAATTGACCCCGCGCTGCGCTTTCCGTAGGGACAAGGAAAAATGGTTTAACGTTAAACCATATTTGGAGGACGCTATGACAGACGATGCAAAAGACAGCCTGAGAGAGGCCGCACTTCACTATCATAAGTACCCCAAGCCCGGAAAACTCGAAATCCGCGCCACCAAGCCGCTGGCCACAGGTCGCGATCTTGCGCGCGCCTATTCCCCCGGCGTCGCCGAGGCCTGTATCGAGATCAAGAATGACCCCGACACCGCCCGCGATTACACCGCGCGCGGCAATCTGGTGGCGGTTGTCACCAATGGCACGGCCGTTTTGGGCCTTGGCAACATCGGCGCGCTGGCCTCCAAACCGGTGATGGAAGGCAAGGCGGTTCTGTTCAAGAAATTCGCCAATATCGATTGCTTCGATATCGAACTGAACGAACCCGACCCTTACAAGCTTGCTGATATCGTCTGCGCGCTCGAGCCGACATTCGGCGCGATCAACCTTGAAGATATCAAGGCCCCTGATTGCTTTATCGTCGAGAAAATCTGCCGCGAGCGGATGAATATCCCCGTGTTTCACGACGACCAGCACGGCACAGCGATTGTTGTCGGTGCCGCGGCGACCAATGCCTTGCGGATCGCTGGCAAAACATTCGAAGAGATCAAGATCGTCAGCACGGGTGGCGGGGCGGCGGGCATTGCCTGTCTGAATATGCTGCTGAAACTGGGCGTGAAGCGCGAGAATGTCTACCTTTGCGATATCGAGGGCCTTGTCTACGAAGGCCGCGAAAAAGACATGACGCCACAAAAGGCCGAATACGCTCAAGGAACAACGCCTGCAACGCTGGCCGAAGTGATTGAAGGCGCGGACCTGTTCCTTGGCCTGTCCGGTCCTGGCGTTCTCAAACCCGAGATGGTTGCCAAAATGGCCGCGCGTCCGATCATTTTTGCATTGGCCAACCCCAACCCTGAAATTGACCCCGAAGCAGCGCGCGCAGTGAACCCCGACGCGATCATCGCCACGGGGCGCAGCGATTTCCCCAATCAGGTCAACAACGTCTTGTGCTTCCCTTTCATCTTCCGCGGGGCGCTGGATGTTGGCGCGACCGAGATCAACGACGAGATGAAGATTGCCTGCGTCGAAGGCATCGCAGCACTTGCCCGCGCCACAACAAGCGCCGAGGCGGCAGCGGCCTATCAAGGCGAGAAACTGACCTTCGGGGCCGATTATCTGATCCCGAAACCCTTTGATCCGCGCCTGATGGGTGTGGTCGCCAGCGCCGTGGCCGGTGCCGCGATTGAAACCGGTGTCGCCACCCGCCCTGTCGACGATATGCAGGCCTATAAGGCGGCACTTGACGGGTCGGTCTTCAAATCCGCGATGATCATGCGTCCTGTGTTCGAGGCTGCGCGCACAGTCACCCGCCAGATCGTCTTTGCCGAGGGCGAGGACGAGCGCGTGCTGCGTGCCTCTCAGGCGATTATGGAAGAAACCACCGATACGCCCATCCTGATCGGTCGCCCCGAGGTGATCGCGGCACGCTGCGAACGCGCGGGCCTGAAAATCAGACCGGGTGTGGATTTCAGTATCGTGAACCCCCAGGACGACCCCCGTTATCGGGACTATTGGGGCACCTATCACGATCTGATGGCCCGCAGGGGGGTGACCCCTGATCTGGCCAAGGCCGTGATGCGCACCAACAGCACCGCGATTGCCGCAGTCATGGTGCACCGTGGCGAGGCCGACAGCATGATCTGCGGCACCTTTGGCCAGTATCTCTGGCACCTCAACTACGTCAGTCAGGTGCTGGGCACCGAGGGCTATCACCCGATTGCGGGTCTGTCGCTGATGATCCTTGAGGATGGCCCGCTCTTTATTGCCGACACCCAAGTGCATCCCGAACCCACGCCCGCACAAATCGCCGAGACGGTGATCGGGGCGGCACGGCACGTGCGCCGCTTTGGTGTTGATCCGAAAATCGCACTGTGTTCGCACAGCCAGTTCGGCAACCTTGAAAGCGACAGCGGACGCCGGATGCGCGCGGCGATGGAAATCCTCGACAGCACGCCACGTGATTTTGCCTATGAGGGCGAAATGCATGTCGATGCCGCTTTGGATGTGGAACTGCGCAACCGCGTCTTCCCGGCGGCGCACCTGCCCGGTGCTGCAAATACCCTTGTGTTTGCCAACACCGATGCGGCCTCTGGCGTGCGCAATATCCTGAAGATGAAGGGGGGCGGGCTCGAGGTCGGGCCGATCCTGATGGGGATGGGCAACCGCTGTCATATTGTGACACCGTCGATCACCGCGCGCGGTCTTTTGAACATGTCCGCCATCGCAGGGACACCCGTGGCACACTACGGCTAGTCAAGTTTTTGACTAGATCGGTCATTTGCGCCGCAGCGATGCTTGCAGAGACCTGAACCGAACCTTAACAATCCTGCCAACACGTTTGGGAGGACGACATGGGATATTCTGAGGTTTACGGCGCATGGCAGAACGATCCGGAAGGTTTCTGGATGGAGCAGGCCAAGTCGATTGACTGGGTCACCCCGCCGACAAAGGCGCTTGATGACAGCAAGGCCCCGCTCTACCGCTGGTTTACCGACGCCGAGGTAAACACCTGCTACAACGCCGTTGACCGCCATGTAGAAAATGGGCGCGGCGCACAGACGGCTATTATCTACGACAGCCCCGTCACCCATACCAAGCACACGATCACCTATGCGGAATTGCAGACGCGCGTCGCGTCGCTTGCCGGGGCCTTGCGCGCCAAAGGCGTCGAGAAAGGGGACCGCGTCATCATCTACATGCCGATGATCCCCGAAGCGCTCGAGGCGATGCTGGCTTGTGCGCGACTGGGCGCGATCCACTCGGTTGTTTTTGGTGGCTTTGCGGCCAACGAACTGGCGGTGCGCATTGATGATGCTACCCCCAAGGCGATCATCGCAGGGTCCTGCGGGATCGAGCCGGGGCGCGTCGTGCATTACAAGCCTTTGCTGGACGGAGCCATAGAGATGGCGACGCATAAGCCCGATTTCTGCGTCATCTTTCAACGCGAACAGGAAGTTGCCGCCTTGATCGAGGGGCGTGATTACGACTGGCACGGGTTTCAGGCCGGTGTTGAACCTGCTGAATGTGTGCCCGTCAAAGGCGATCATCCCGCCTATATCCTCTACACCTCGGGCACGACCGGCGCGCCCAAAGGTGTGGTCCGCCCCACCGCAGGCCACCTTGTGGCGCTGAACTGGACGATGAAGGCAATCTACAACGTCGATCCCGGCGAAGTTTTCTGGGCCGCCTCGGATGTGGGCTGGGTCGTGGGCCATTCCTATATCTGCTACGCGCCCTTGATCCACGGCAACACCACCGTCGTCTTCGAGGGCAAACCGGTAGGCACACCCGACGCAGGCACCTTCTGGCGCGTCATTGAAGAATATAACGTCAAATCCTTCTTCACCGCCCCCACAGCATTCCGCGCGATCAAACGCGAGGACCCCAAGGGCGAGTTGATCAAGAACTACGATATTTCCGGCCTGCGCGCGCTGTATCTGGCAGGTGAGCGTGCGGATCCTGACACGATTGAGTGGGCCCAGCGCATTATGGGCGTGCCGGTCTATGACCACTGGTGGCAGACCGAGACCGGCTACACCATCGCGGGCAACCCTGCGGGGATCGAGGCGCTGCCCGTCAAGATCGGTTCGCCCACTGTCGCGATGCCCGGCTACGACGTGCAGATTCTGGATGAAGCCGGCCACCCCATGAAACCCGGCGAATTGGGGGCCATTGCTGTCAAACTGCCCCTGCCCCCGGGCACGTTGCCGACGCTCTGGAACGCCGAAGACCGCTTTGTGAAATCCTACCTGACGACCTTCCCGGGTTACTATGAAACCGGCGATGCGGGCATGATCGACGAGGACGGATATCTCTACATCATGGCGCGCACGGATGATGTGATCAACGTGGCGGGGCACCGGCTTTCGACGGGTGCGATGGAAGAGGTGCTCGCGGGGCATCCCGACATCGGTGAATGCGCCGTGATCGGGGTGACAGACGAGCTTAAGGGGCAACTGCCCATGGGGTTTGTATGCCTCAACAAGGGCTGTGAAACGACGCCGGAACAGATCGTGAAAGACTGCGTCAAACGGGTGCGCGACACGATCGGCCCTGTGGCTGCGTTCAAACTGGTTGC
>CAYZKE010000038.1:0-13282 GCA_964478505.1 uncultured Loktanella sp. | reverse complement strand
ATAGGGACGTGCCAACGATACCACCCAAGGAGACTGGTTGATGGAGATTCGCGAGGCACTCACCTTTGATGATGTTTTGTTGGTGCCGGGGGCGTCCAGTGTGCTGCCATCCACGGCAGATACACGCACCCGCGTGACCCAATCCATCAGCATGAATATCCCACTTTTGTCCAGCGCAATGGATACCGTGACCGAAAGCCGCATGGCGATTGCCATGGCGCAGGCCGGTGGCATCGGTGTGGTTCACAAGAACCTCAACATCGAGGATCAGGCCAAGGAAATCCGCAGGGTCAAACGCTTTGTCTCTGGCACCGTCTACAACCCCGTTACCCTGCGCCCCGATCAAACGCTGGCCGATGCCAAAGCCCTGATGGAGCGTTACCGGATCACAGGTTTTCCCGTTGTCGGCGAAGGCGGCAAGGTTGTCGGCATCGTCACCAACCGTGACATGCGCTTTGCCCAAGATGACAACACACCTGTCAGTGTGATGATGACGACGGATAATCTGGCCATTCTGCGTGAACCGGCCGATCTGGACGAGGCGCGCTCGTTGATGCAATCGCGCCGGATTGAAAAGCTGTTGATCACCGATGACAAGGGCAAGCTGACCGGTCTGCTGACGCTCAAGGACAGCGAGCAGGCGGTGCTGAACCCGATGGCCTGCAAGGATGGATTGGGCCGTTTGCGTGTTGCTGCGGCCTCTGGTGTGGGCGATGCCGGTTTTGAGCGGACCCAAGCGCTGGTGGATGCAGGCGTTGATATGATCGTGATTGATACCGCTCATGGCCATTCCGAGGGTGTCGCCAAAGCTGTCGAGCGCGCCAAGATGCTGTCCAACGAGGTGCAGATTGTGGCGGGCAACATTGCGACAAGCGAGGCGGCGAAGGCGCTGATCGGTTCCGGTGCGGATGCGGTGAAAGTCGGTATCGGGCCGGGCTCGATTTGTACCACCCGCATGGTAGCCGGTGTCGGTGTGCCGCAACTGACCGCGATCATGGATTGCGCCTCGGGTGCAGGCGATGTGCCTGTCATTGCCGATGGCGGCATCAAATTCTCGGGCGATTTCGCCAAGGCGATTGCGGCGGGTGCGTCCTGCGCCATGGTCGGCTCAATGATCGCCGGCACAGACGAAAGCCCCGGCGAAGTGATCCTCTATCAGGGCCGGTCGTTCAAATCCTATCGCGGGATGGGCAGTCTCGGGGCGATGGCCAGCGGCTCGGCTGACCGCTATTTCCAGAAAGAGGCTGCGAGCGATAAACTCGTGCCTGAAGGCATTGAGGGGCAGGTGCCCTACAAGGGCTCGGCCCATGCTGTTGTGCACCAACTTGTCGGCGGTCTGCGCGCGGCGATGGGCTATACAGGCTGTGCGACGATCGACGAGATGCGCAAGAATTGTACCTTCGTGAAAATCACCGGTGCGGGCCTGAAGGAAAGCCATGTCCATGACGTGCAGATCACCCGCGAAAGCCCTAATTACCGGATCGGCTAGGGTATGACCCCCGGCGCACGTGTGGCCGCCGCAATTGCGGTCTTGGACCAGATACAGGTGGGGGCTGTCGCAGAGCAGGCACTGACAGCCTGGGCGCGGGGCAGCCGTTTTGCGGGGTCCAAAGACCGCGCTGCGGTGCGCGATCATGTTTTTGACGTGCTGCGCGCCAAACGCTCGCTGGGTGACGGAACCGGGCGACAGTTGATGCAGCGTCTGGCCCAGCGTGAAAACTGGCCCATCACAGAGCTGTTTACCGGCGATGGCCACGCACCTGACGCGCTCACGGCAGACGAAATGGCGGCGCTGGATGCACCGCTGTCACTCTCTGCTGCTGCCCGCTGCGATCTGCCGGATTGGCTCTGGCCGCTGTGGCAGGAAAGTCTGGGCGATCGCGCAGCGGCAGTCGCACAGGTCCAGCAGGGCCGTGCCGACGTCTTCTTGCGCGTGAACATGCGCAAGGGATCGGTGGTAGCGGCCATTGATGCGCTGGCCAAGGACGATGTGACAGTGATCTTGCATCCGGATGTTGCAGGTTGTCTGCGTGTCACCGGTAACCCGCGCCGTATCAAAACCTCCGCCGCCTATCTGTCAGGGTTGGTCGAATTGCAGGACGCGGCATCGCAACGGGCCGTGCGCCGGATTGCTGTGCCGGATGGTGCGCGTGTGCTGGATTATTGCGCCGGTGGCGGGGGCAAGGCGCTGGCCTTTGCCGATCTATACGAGGCGACAGTTTTTGCCCATGATATCGCCCCCCAGCGGATGCGCGATCTGCCCGCCCGTGCGGCGCGGGCCGGTGTGACGATCAAAACACTTGCGACTGACGCGCTCTCTGGCGCGGGTAAATTCGACGTCGTGTTTTGCGACGCGCCCTGCACAGGCAGCGGCACATGGCGCCGTGCACCGGATGCGAAATGGCGCCTGACGCCCGAAGATCTGACAAAGGTGGTACAATCTCAGGGTGAAGTTCTTGAAGCGGCATCCCTGCTTGTCGCGGAGGCAGGGCAGTTGGTTTATGCGACGTGCTCTATCCTTGCACATGAAAATAGCCAGAGTGTCAAAGACTTCTGCGTTACCCATCCCGAGTGGCAGATCATGGACGCGCGTCAGGACCTGCCCGATGCGAACGGAGATGGTTTTTACACCTGCACTTTGCGAAGGGCTTAATACAACCTAGAATTGTAATGAGCTTTGTGCTATCGAGCATTAAGGATAATTTAAACGTTCTACTATTCTTTGCCGTTATCGCGTAGTGAGGTGTGTGCATTGCCTTTTGATCAGTCGTTTGCGGCAGAGCGGCCGAAAGTGCCTGCCGGTCTGCCACCGGTTCTGCATCTTTTTGTAGCCGGGTGTCTGTGTTTTGCCGGGGCCGTTTTAATGCCTGCGCCTGCGCTTTATTTTGGCTTTGCGATCTGCGGGGGCATCTTGGTTGTGACCGCGGGCTATGTCGGTGTCGCGATCAAACTTGATCGGCGGGCGGCGCAACGGTTGCGCACAATGGCGCATGCGATCATTGCCCATGATGCGGGCATCGGCTTTGTCACAGATGGCACAGGGCTTATTCGGTATGCAAATGCCGGGGCGCATGACCGCTTTGGTGCTACAGAAGGGACCGGGCTGGCGCAGGTGCTTGGGTCGATGTTGGCCAACCCGTTCAGTGTGTTGTCGCAGATTATTGCACAGGCAGGGCCGACAGGCGCAAAGACTGAAGATATTGTCACCCGCGGCGGGCATTTCCGCTTGCGCGTTTTGATCATGGGCGAGGCCTGCCAGATCTGGTGGCTGGATGATCTCAGCGTTGCTGGACGGGCAGGGCGTGCGCTGCGGCAACCTACGACATTTCCGATGCTGACTGTGGGGCCAAGTGGTCAAATGATCCAGATGAACGATAGTTTCCGCAAGTTGGTGGGGCCTTCGTTCCATACGCTCGAAGACGTTTTTGAAGAGCTGCCGTTGCGGTCCGGCCAACCACAGGTCTTGCGTGGATTGCAGGGGCGGAAAGACGTGGTGCTGGCGATCACGGAAGGCAGCCACGAGACGCGTGATATCTATGTTCTTCCCGGTGCGCCGATCTCAGCAACCCCGCCGATGTTTGAACCTGGCTGGGATGCCATTGAAAACTTACCTGTGCCTTTGTTGAAAATTGCGCCGAATGGGGTGCTTCTGGCCACGAACCGCGAGGCACGCCAGCTCTTGAATATCGGGGCGACACGCGGTCGGCACATTGCCGATGTGCTTGACGGGCCGGGGCGGCCGATCAACGACTGGCTTGCCGAAGCATTGGCCGGACAGGCGGGGCATGTCTCACAGTTTCTGCATGGCCGCGGCGACAAACAAGATACCTTTGTGCAAGTTACACTGAACACGGCCGGTTGCCCCGATGACCTGCATGTGATCGCCGTGTTGAACGATATCACAGAGCTCAAGACGCTTGAGGCGCAATTCGTCCAAAGCCAGAAAATGCAGGCGATTGGCCAGCTTGCAGGTGGCGTGGCCCATGATTTCAACAATCTGCTGACCGCGATTTCGGGGCATTGTGAACTTTTGCTGTGTAACCACGATGAACATGACCGTGACTACAGTGATTTGATCCAGATTCACCAGAATACCAACCGCGCCGCGGGCCTAGTTGGACAACTGCTTGCGTTTTCGCGCAAACAGACCTTGCAGCCCGAAGCGCTTGATTTGCGCGATACGCTGTCAGACCTGACGCATTTGCTGAACCGGCTGGTCGGCGAAAAAGTATCGCTCAAGCTGGAGCATGACCATCGGTTGGCGCGGATCAAGGCCGATAAGCGGCAGCTCGAGCAGGTTCTGATGAACCTTGTGGTGAATGCGCGCGATGCGATGCAGGGTGCAGGCGAAATCCGTGTTGTGACGAAAAATACGCACCTCAAAACCGCGTTGCACCGCGACCGCGCCACGGTGCCGCCGGGCGATTATGTCTTGGTCAAAGTGATTGATGAAGGGCACGGTATTCCGAGTGACAAGCTGGAAAAGATCTTTGAACCATTTGTGACGACCAAACGGGTGGGTGAGGGAACGGGGCTTGGGTTATCCACGGCCTACGGAATCGTGAAACAGTCCGGCGGCTATATTTTTGTCGACAGCGAGGTCGGTGTCGGGGCGACGTTTTCACTGTTGTTCCCAAGCCATACGCCAACAGAAGAGGTCGCAGAACCTGTGGCACCTGTCGCGAGCCTGCCCATCAAAACCAGCGCCGATGGAGTTGTGCTGTTGGTCGAGGACGAGGCCCCCGTGCGCGCCTTTGCCGCCCGCGCCTTACGCTTGCGCGGCTATACCGTTTTGGAAGCGGATTGCGCTGAGGCCGCTTTGGAGCTTTTGGAAAACGCCGAGCTGCATATCGACATCTTTGTGACCGACGTCATCATGCCCGGTCAGGATGGCCCGACCTGGGTGCGCAAGGCGCTGCTGCAGCGCCCGCAAACGCGGGTTGTTTTCGTGTCTGGCTATCCCGAAGACGCCTTTGATGATGGCCAGCCAGAGGTGCTTGGTGCCGCATTCCTGCCCAAGCCGTTCTCGCTCAAGGATTTGACCGACACCGTGCAGGAACAGCTCCAGGGATTACCCGCGCTAGAGACTGTCTGATGATTGGCATCACGCCATCTATCGCCCGAGCGCAACCAGATGCGCGGCAGATCCGGTCAGGGCGGCATAGTCATCTTCGATCACATGGACCGCAAAATTGCTCATGAAGCCTGCAAAGCGGCCTTTGTCACGGAAGGCGTCACCAAAGCCGAATTGTGTAAGATGCGGCGCAAAAGCCCGCGCGACGCCGCCGGCCAGATAAACGCCGCCAAAAGGCAACTGGATCAGCGACAGGTTGCCACAAACGGTGCCGAGGATACGCGTGAAGAGCTGGGCCGCCTCCACGGCGCGGGTGTCTGACCCGTCGGCACAGGCGGTCATGATCTCTTGTGCGCTGCGTTCCCGCGGATCATCCGCTTCACGCCCGAGGAATGCATACACACGCTCAAGCCCGCGGCCGGAAAGGACATCTTCGACCGCAGGAAACCCGTGCGCGGTGGATACAAACTGGCACAGACGCAATTCCATCTCGTTGCGGATCGGCAGGTTCGCATGGCCGCTTTCAGACGGCGTAACAATGCGTCCGTGTTCAAGGTCATAGACTGGGGCCGCGTTAAAGCCGGTGCCGACACCGATCACAAGTTTCGCCGCATTCTGGTTGCTGTCAGGCCCCGGCAGAATCGTGCGAATATTTGCCGGATCAATATGCCCCAAGGCGTGGCCCTGTGCCTGCAAATCATTCAGGATCGCGACTGTTTCCGCCTTGGTGGCGCGCGCCAGCGTGTCCTTGTCGATTGTCCAGTCAAGGTTCGTCATCGTGGCGCGCCCATCGCGCACGGGGCCTGCAACGGCAACACAGGCAGCAATCGGATCAACCCCGCCTTCGTCGTCGATGTAGCGGCGCAGCACGCTCTCAAGCCCGGGAAATTCACTGTTGCGATAGCGCCGGATCGTGCTGTCGATGATCTTGCGCCCTTCGGCCAAGGCCACGCGCGTGTTGGTGCCGCCGATATCGGCAACCAGTGAATAGGTATCTGCGGGATGTGCCATGGTGTTCCTTATCGCGCAATCGCGGATTTGAGTGCGTGATAGGATGCTTTCGGTGTGCGCTTCAAGGACTCAAAATCCACGTGAATGATGCCAAACCGCTTTTCATAGCCGAATGCCCATTCGTAATTGTCCAGCAGTGACCAGTAAAAGAAGCCCTGCACATTCGCACCGGCATCAATGGCGCGCTTTGTCGCCATGATGTGGTCATTGATGAATTGCGTGCGTTCGGGATCGGACACGGCGCCGTTTTCGAGATGGTCATCCCAAGCCATGCCGTTCTCCGTCACAAAGATGGGCAAATTGCCGACATAGTCCTGCGATAGGCGCGTCAGGAAGGATTGCAGACCGTCCGGATAAATCTCCCATCCCATCTGGGTCTTGGCACCGGGGCCTTCCTCGGATGCCACATGTGGCCAGACCATGCTGGCATCATGGGTGACTTTGTGACGGGTGTAATAGTTCACGCCCAGAAAATCGATCGGCTGGCTGATCTGCGCCATATCGTCCTGCCAGCCTGACGGCATATGCGGGGCGAGACCTGCCAGCGCCTCTTCCGGGTAGGTGCCTTTGGTGACGGCTTCGATGAACCAGCGGTTGTTTATCGCGTCCATCGTGGCGGCTGCCTGTGCGGCCTCCGGTGTGGTGTCCTTGGGATCGGTGTGGTCAAAGTTGAGCACGATGCCACAATTTTTCATACCTTTGCCGCGCAGCCGCGTCATCGCCTCGCCATGGGCAAGATTGATGTGGTGCATCGCGCGTGCTGCGGCGCGGATATCCTTGAGGCCCGGCGCATGGTGGCCCAGAAAATGCGACAGATAAGAGATGCACCACGGCTCGTTGATCGTGGCGATCGCATGGATGCGGTCGCCGATACGGTCTGTGATCACATCGGTGAAGTCACCAAAATATTTGCAGGTGTCACGGTTCATCCACCCGCCCTGATCGGCCAGCGCACTGGGCAGCTCCCAGTGATAGAGCGTCTGAAACGGCTGTAGGCCGCGTTCCAGCATGGCATCGACCAAGCGATCATAGAAATCGAGACCGGCAGGGTTGGGGGTGCGCCCGTCGGGCATCACCCGCGCCCATGAGGTGGAAAACCGATAGGCGTCCATGCCAGCATCCTTGAGCAGATCAAGGTCTTCGGCAAAGCGGTGATAGTGGTCGCAGGCGAGCGCGCCATCCTCGGCCCGCACCACATTGCCCGGACCTGCGGCAAAACTATCCCAATGGGTCGGGCCCGCACCACCGAATTTATGGCCCTCAATCTGGTAAGCCGCCGTGGCCGCCCCAAAGACGAAACCTTGGGGGAAATCTGAGCGTTTAAAGTCCATGTCAGTCCTTTCGTGGGGCAGGGCCGGTTGATGTTCCGACAACCAGTTCCGCTTCTAGCAGTTTGGTTTGTGGCGGGCACGCGGGGTTCTCGATCGCGTCGAGCAGCATTTGCGCCAGCTGGCGGCCCGCTTCGCGCACCGATGACCTTGTGGCGGTAAAAATCGGAGTGTCGCCACCGTTCTTGAGGTACGACAAGACGTCGTCATGGCTGATCACCGAGACATCCTTGCCCATCACCAGCCCCTTTTCCTCGATTGCGCGGCGCACGCCAAGGGCGCTGATCATCGAAGAACACATGATTGCAGTTGGCGCGTCATCAAGCGCAAGCATCTGGCGTGCACTGACATAGCCGAAGTCTTCAGTCATTTCACCAGACCGCATCAAGACAGGATCGGGTGTCACACCGTGGTCGGACAGAGAGGCCGTATAGCCGTTGCGCCGTCGGTGGGCGAAATCCATGAACTCTAGACCGTTCACCAAACCGATCCGCTGATGTCCGAGATCGAACAAAAAATCCGTGGCGCGTTTGAACGCATTGCGGTTGTTCATGTCGAGCCACGTATAGGGTGTTGCGCTGACCGAGGCACGGCCGTGCACGGCGAAGGGAAGGCCAAGTTTATTCAGCAAGGGAATTCGCGGATCATCCATAACGGGACCATGCACAATCACGCCATCGACCGCGCGCCGGGATTTGAGCCCCTGATAAATCCGCCGCTCGTCTTCGTCGGGGACGATGGAAAGGATCATTTCATATCCGTTGCGCGAATATGTCTCGCCAGCCCCTGCGATAAAATCGCCAAAGACCGGATTCACCATCTCATGTTTGCTGGACAAAGGGATCACATGACCAATGGCCAGCGCCTTGCCGGTCGCCAGACCTTTGGCGCGTGTGGACGGGCTATAGTTGAAGGTGCGGGCAGCTTCTTCAACCCTGCGGCGTGTCGCGGTGCTGACCTCCGGGTAGCCGTTCAAAGCCCGGCTCACGGTTGTCTGGCTAAGCCCCAAATTTTGAGAAAGTTCTTTTAAATTCATGGGGTCAGGCGATAATCCAAAGCGCTTTCAAGCATGTAGTCGACGTTCGCGCGATCACGGAAATTCACGCGTGTTGCCTGTTGAGTAGCATGATTTCTTGGAAATCCAAGGTAATTTTAGCGCTAACAGTGCTGTATTGACAGAAGCTTAAACTTCGCCGACTGTGAGCAAATCCAAAGCGCTTTGGAATTTTGATTCCTGAACGCGGAAGAGAATGATCGCACGAAAGTGCAAAAAAGGACGCGTTGATTTTGGCGCGATTGGGAGGAAATTCTATGATTACGAAACTGTATGCCAGTGTGGCAGCGGTCGCTCTGACTGCGAGTGTCGCAACCGCGGCGGGCCATCTTGCATTTACGCCGGGTGAGGGTGATTTCAGCTGGGATTCTTACAATGAGTGGGCAGCAAATGCACCAGATCTGACCGGTCAGGATGTGACTGTCTTCGGGCCTTGGCTGTCGCCTGAGGACGACATTTTCCGTTCGATGATCGCCTACTTTACAGAAGCAACAGGCGCAAATGTGACCTACGCCGGCTCGGACGGCTTTGAGCAGCAGATCGTCATTGACGCCGAGGCGGGCAGCCCGCCGAATATCGCTGTTTTCCCGCAGCCGGGTCTTGCAGCAACCATGGCAGCGCAAGGTCTTTTGGATCCACTTGGTCCAGACATGGCATCTTGGGTGGCTGAGAACTATGCCGCCGGTCAGTCCTGGGTTGATCTGGGCACTTACGCTGATCCAACCGGTGCTGACCAGTTCTACGGCTTCTTCTACAACGTGAACGTCAAGTCGCTTGTCTGGTACGTCCCAGAGAACTTTGAAGATGCAGGTTATGAAATTCCGGAAACCATGGAAGACCTGATCGCCCTGTCCGAGCAGATCATTGCGGATGGCGGCACACCTTGGTGTATCGGTCTGGGGTCCGGCCCTGCAACAGGTTGGCCAGCGACAGACTGGGTTGAGGACATCATGCTGCGCACACAATCCCCCGAGGATTACGACGCGTGGGTCGCAAATGAGCTGCCGTTCAACGATCCAAAAGTGATCGAGGCCATTGAAACATTCGGTATGTTTGCCAAGAATGATGCAATGGTCGCAGGCGGATCAGCTGCGGTTGGTTCAACCGACTTCCGCGATAGCCCTGCTGGTCTCTTTACGTCGCCGCCACAGTGCTACATGCACAAACAGGCGTCCTTTATTCCGGCATTTATGCCTGAGGACGTTGTGGTTGGTGAAGATGCAGACTTCTTCTACTTCCCGTCCTTTGCCAGCAAAGATCTGGGTAATCCGGTTCTGGGCGGTGGTACATTGATGGCTGTAACAGACGCATCTGATGCGACAATGGCCTTCATGGAGTTCCTCCAGCAGCCAATCGCGCACGAAGTGATGATGGCGCAGACAGGTTTCCTCACACCACACTCTGGCGTGAACCTTGACACATATGCAGATGTAACACTGCGTGGTCAGGGTGAAATCCTGCTGAACTCGACCACATTCCGTTTTGACGGGTCTGACCTGATGCCCGGTGCCATTGGTGCTGGTACATTCTGGACAGGTATGGTCGACTATGTGGGCGGTGCATCCGCGCAAGAAGTCGGCGATGCGATCCAGCAGAGCTGGGACGCGCTGAAGTAATCAGCCCGAGCTGACACGACATAGGGTTCGGGCAGGCAACTGTCCGGACCTTTCAGCGGCGCAGCATGCGGCCGTCTGAGACACACAGCGAAGGGGAGGGCGCTATGAATCCGGCATTACAGGGATTGATCACTATCATTATCGGGGTCGGGGGCTGCGTAGGGTATTTCTACGGCGCGAACCTCTTTCTTGATAAGGTGCTTTTCAAGGCCGAAGGTCCGAACGCAGGCCGCAATATCAACCGCGCCAATATGATCCGGCCCTGGGTGTTCCTGATGCCTGCCTTGCTGGCCTTGGGTCTTTATCTGGCCTATCCCGTCTTCGCGACATTGCGCCTCAGCTTCCTCGAGCGTTTGCCCGGCAACGAATACGCCTTTGTCGGTTTTGAAAATTACACCAAGATGTTCGCAGAGCCGAAGTTTATGGAGGCGATGCTGAACAACGTCCTTTGGCTGGTCGTCGTGCCTGCCGCAGCAACCGCCTTTGGATTGTTGGCCGCGCAGCTGACCGACCGCCTGAAGTGGGGTAATATCGCGAAATCCATCGTGTTTATGCCGATGGCGATCTCCTTTGTCGGTGCGGCCGTGATCTTTAAACTGGTCTATGAGGCCCGTCCTGAAGACGTGGCGCAGATCGGTATTCTGAACCATCTTTACCTGACATTTGGCGGCGACGCGCCAGTGCAGTGGTTGCAGGTGCCATTCTGGAACAATTTCTTCCTGATGGCCGTGCTGATCTGGATCCAGACCGGTTTTGCCATGGTAATCCTCTCTGCCGCCCTGCGCGGTATTCCAGAGGAAACGATCGAGGCCGCAGTCATCGACGGTGCCAACCCCTTCCAGATTTTCTTTAAGATCAAGGTCCCGCAGATTATGTCCACCATCGTGGTGGTCTGGACGACGATCACGATTGCCACACTCAAGGTCTTTGACATCGTCTTCGCGATGACCAACGGCCAGTGGGAAACGCAGGTTCTGGCCAATTACATGTATGACAAGCTGTTCCGCGCCAACGATTGGGGCATGGGCTCGGCTTCGGCGATGATTATCATGCTGATGGTGACGCCGATCCTTGTCTGGAACGTCTATAACGCACGCAAGGAGATGCAGTAATGGATGCGATTGCAGGACGTAAGCCCGCCGTCGTATGGGCGCTGAACATCTCGGTCGTGGCGCTTGTGGCGCTGTGGTTGTTCCCGACTTTGGGGCTATTGGTGTCATCGTTCCGGACGGGTGACCAGATCACGGCCTCGGGCTGGTGGTCGTCATTCCTGCCCGCCGAACAGACGATCCAATTGCGCGTGGCGGACCCTGATGAGGCCCGTGTCGATCTGGGCAACGGCCGTTTCATGGTCGAGGGAAACATCTTTGACGGTCAGGACTTTGAGGGTGAGCTGCGGTCTTGGGCCACATCTAGCCGTGATCTAAGCGCCTTCCAGCCCGGTGACGTGAATGATCTGGGCGACGGTGAGACGCTGACCGTGCAGTCGGACGGTGCCTATGCCTGGGAAGGCAATGATGACCAGATCAGTGGCCGTGCCCAGCGGGTGTTCCTTGATGTCACAACACCGCCGGATTTCACGCTCGATAACTACAGCTTCGTGCTCTTTGATGAAGATAACTCGGAAGGCATGGCCAAGGCGTTTATGAACACGCTGACGGTTGTCATCCCTGCCACGATCATCCCGATCCTGATTGCGGCCTTCGCAGCCTATGCGCTGGCTTGGATGGATTTCCCGGGCCGCGCCTTGCTGATTGCGATCATCGTGGGGCTCTTGGTTGTGCCGCTGCAACTCGCGCTTATTCCGCTCCTGTCGCTGCACAACGCGATTGGTATCGGCAAAGGCTATTTGGGAACATGGCTTGCGCATACGGGATTTGGCCTGCCTTTGGCGATCTATCTGTTGCGCAACTACATGGTCGGCCTGCCGCGCGATATCATCGAGAACGCCAAAGTGGATGGTGCGACGGATTTCCAGATCTTTACCAAGATTATCCTGCCGCTCAGTTTTCCGGCGCTCGCCTCCTTTGCGATCTTCCAGTTCCTCTGGACATGGAACGACCTTCTTGTGGCTTTGGTGTTCTTGATTGACGCGACCGGTGAAACGACAGTCATGACCAAGCAGATCGTGGAATTGCTAGGCACCCGTGGCGGTGACTGGGAAATCCTTGCGACTTCGGCCTTTGTGTCGATTGCCGTGCCACTGGTGGTATTCTTTGCGATGCAAAAATATCTTGTCCGTGGCCTTCTGGCAGGGTCAGTCAAATAAGATCACGCACCCCGGGCCAGTCCCGGGGCTAAACTCACGTCCCTGAAAAATCCCGGTCCAACACCGGGGGGGCATGGAATGGGAACGACAGATTATGACGACGGCACTGGCCAATAATACCGAAATGGCTGTGGACCACGATTGGTGGCGGGGGGCGGTGATCTATCAGATTTACCCGCGCAGCTATCAGGACAGCAACGGCGACGGCATTGGCGATCTTTTGGGGATCGTGCAGCGCTTGCCTTACATCGCGTCGCTGGGTGTT
The DNA here is from genome assembly GCA_964478505.1 of uncultured Loktanella sp. GTDB lineage: Bacteria > Pseudomonadota > Alphaproteobacteria > Rhodobacterales > Rhodobacteraceae > Yoonia. The sequence goes on along the minus strand of CAYZKE010000038.1, from coordinate 665 downwards.
GATGCGATCTGGATTTCGCCGTTCTTTATGTCGCCGATGAAAGACTTCGGCTATGACGTCAGCGACTATTGCGACGTTGATCCGATGTTCGGCTCGATTGCGGATTTTGATGCGGTTGTCGATACCGCACACCGTCTGGGTATCCGCGTGATGATTGATCTGGTCCTCAGCCACACGAGCGATCAGCACCCCTGGTTCGCCGAAAGCCGCAAGGACCGGACGAACGACAAAGCCAACTGGTATGTCTGGGCCGACCCCAAGCCGGATGGCACGCCGCCGAACAACTGGCTGTCGATCTTTGGCGGCTCGGCATGGCAGTGGGACGCGCGGCGCGAGCAGTACTATCTGCACAACTTCCTTGTGTCCCAGCCGGACCTGAACTTCCATGAACCGCAGGTGCAAGAGGCGTTGCTGGATGTCGCGCGGTTCTGGTTGAACCGCGGCTGTGATGGCTTCCGTCTGGATACCATCAATTTCTACATGCACGACGCGCAGTTGCGCGACAATCCACCTTTGCCCAAGGAAAAACGCAACGCCAATATCGCGCCTTCGGTGAACCCCTATAACCACCAGGAACATCTTTATTCCAAGAACCAGCCCGAAAACATTGATTTTCTACGCAAATTGCGGGCCGTGATGGAACCCTATGGCGCCGCCGCCGTGGG
>CAYZKE010000037.1:0-13593 GCA_964478505.1 uncultured Loktanella sp. | reverse complement strand
GCCGGGGCCGTCGCAATCGCGCGGATCGACAAGCCTGCCCGCGACCGGTTCAACCAAAGATAAAGCGCCCCGCAAATCAGAACGGCCATAACGAAAGACAGAACACGGTTTGCGCCGTAGGTATTGCCCAGCAGTTCCACCGGAACGGCCATGAAGCTGTAGGAAAAGTAGTCACCGCCAAAGAAGCTGAGCATCAGACCGACGCCGATAAAGGACAGTCCAAAGGTGGCAAGAATGCTGTCTTGTTCCAACTGGCCACGGTTCTTGGCGCGATTGACCAAGGGTTGCAGCATCAGGATGTAAATCAGCCAATTCAAACCAAAGGCGATTGGCGCGACCACAAAGATCGTCAAAAGCGGGCTTAGCTGCGTAGATGTATAAGCAATGAACGCAAAATAGCCGCCAGCCACCAGAATCTCGCCATTGGCAAGATTCATGATCCGCGCCACGCCATATTGCAGGTTCAGCCCCATCGCGATCAACGCATAGGTGCCGCCCAACAGGATCCCTGTGATCAGAATATCCAATTCGTACTTCCTTTGTTGCTCCGATCGGGGCGGCGCGGACGCCGCCCCCTGCGGGATTACTCCCAGCCGTCTTTCAGGATGACCGGCACGGTGCCGTCACGCCCGCGCGATGCGACACCTCTGAATACGCCACCTTGCCATTGTCCAACGGTCCAGAAATCAGCATTCGAGTTGTTCTCGTCAAAGCTGATCGGCCCGAGGATTGTGTCAAAAGTGGCCTCTCTGAGGTGCGCGGTCACTGCAGCCCGATCAAGGCCCACCGCTTCAATGGACTGACCGAGGATTTCGAGCGACGCATAGGTTGTCGCCGAGGCCCAATAGTCGGGTTTCGCGCCCGTCACGGCTTCATGTGCCGCGGCATATTCCATGAATGCGGGGCTGTCAGGGTTGACGCCACCGGCGCCCAAAACACCCTCTGCGGCTGAACCGAAGCGTGCGCCATAGCCCGGGAAGGGCGTCGCAACAGCCGTGTAGAAGGCTTTCACGTCAAGATTTTCGATCATTGCCTGTTCGGTCAGACCAAAGGTATCCGGCGGATAGGACCACGCCACGAAAGCGTCCGGTTCAGCTGCAGCGGCACCCTTGATGACAGGAGACAAGTCTTGTGTGCCCAGCGGATAGGATGTCTCATACACGATATCGAAACCCGCCTCTTCAAAGAGAGGTTTTGCAGCTGTCGCCAATTCGATACCGAAAGCATCAGCCACATTGACCATAGCCACTTTGTCGCCCATCTGGCCTGCATCACGCATATCCGTCAGAACCTTCACGACATCGGCGGCCAGTGCTGTGGTCGTGCCCAATGTAAAGAACATATTCGGGAACTGTGCGGCCAGTTCAGGCTGCTGGTCGGTGATGGCTGACACGGCAATCTGGGGATAACCATAGCGGTCAAACAGCGGGGCCGCCGCCAGGTTCAGGCCGGTGCCATAAGGCGCAATGATGAAATGCGCGTCATCTTGTGTCGCCAAACGCTGCACGGCTTTGATCGTCTCGCCGGGGTTGGTTTGGTCGTCATACTCGATCAGTTCGATCATCATTTGTTCGCCATCGACAGTCAGGCCGCCAGCGGCATTGACCTGCTCGACCCAAAGATAGATCGAAGGCCACTGGGTGACTGTCGCGCCACCGGCAAGCGGGCCTGTTTTGGGTGCAACTGCACCGATGCGGATGGTTTCGGCGCTGGCTGCGTTTGCGGCCAAGGCACCTGCGATTGTCAAAGCACTGACAAGTTTCAAAAATGGTCTGCGGTTCATTGCGTATCCTCCATTTGCAATTGGTCGTTTGGGCAACTGCCCTTCGTGGTGTCAAAGCGTTGGTGTGTGTCCTGATTGATGTGTTGCGATCCAGCGAAGTTCGGTGAATTCGTGAATGGATTGCGCACCTCCGAACCGGCCGAACCCGCTTTGTTTCATCCCCCCGAACGGCATTGACGGGTCATCGTGCACCGTTGGCCCGTTGATCTGGACCACGCCATATTCCAATCGGTCTGCAATGGCCTGCGCATGATCAAGGTCTTGGGTAAAGACGGCTGCGTTCAAGCCAAAGTCCGAGTCGTTTGCGATTGAAACGGCTTCGTCGGCGTCATGCACCCGCATGATGCTGGCCAGCGGCCCGAATGTCTCTTCCCGGTAAATACGCATGTTTGCGGCAATCCCGTCCAGCAAGGCAGGTTGCATCACACACCCCTCAATCTGACCGCCAACCAGAAGTCGCGCCCCTTTCGAAACAGCATCTTCGATCAACCCGTTCACACGTTGGGCTGCATCGGCAGAAATCATGCGGCCCAGATCGGCCACCTCATGCACAGGATCAGCGGCCACGATCTGCCGTGTCCGCGCCTCAAGCTTGGCAACAAAGGCGTCCGCTACCGCTTTCACAACGATGATCCAGTCCGTGGACATGCAAATCTGGCCTTGATTAAAGAAAGCACCAAAACAGGCGGCCTCGACGGCGGCATCAAGATCGGCATCGTCCAGCACGATCAACGGGGCCTTACCCGACAACTCAAGCAAAGCAGGTTTGAGATGGCGTGCTGCTTCCATCGCAACCTCACGGCCAACGCGCGTGGACCCTGTAAAGTTGATTCTGCGAATGCACGGATGGGCGATCAGCTGTGCCATGACGTCATGGGCGTTTTCGGGCGGGCTTACGACACATGTCAGAACGCCTTCGGGCAGTCCCGCCGCGTTCAGCACATCAACCAAATGCTGGTGCGTCTTGGGGCAACGGTCTGATCCCTTCATGACCATCGTGTTGCCGCACATCAGCGGGCCTGCGATCGCCCGCACTGCCAGCGTAATCGGTGCATTCCACGGCACCATCCCCAAAACCACACCGGCGGGCTGTCGGCGCATGATCGAGTGCTTGCCCGTCTGCGAGTCAACAACAACATGGTCGTCCAGTACAGGCGCTAGGCCGGCTACATGCGCCAGCATGCTGATCGCCAGATCAATGTTGAATTCAGTCCACGAACGCGATGCGCCGACTTCTTCGGCGGCGAGCGCGGAAAAGTCGTGCCGGTGCGTATTCAGCGCAGGGATCAGGTTGCGCAAGGCCTGTGCTCGATCCGCGGCAGACCGGCGGGACCATACAGGAAAGGCGGACGCCGCAGCATTCACCGCGGCATCGACTGCCATGGCAGCCTCATCCACTCCTGATATCATACCAAGCTTTGACGCCGCACGCTGCACGCGAATTCCCCCCTTATCCTGCGTAGACGAACCTCCATAAGTCGACGCAGCAGGCCCTACACCAGAGCCATTTCTTTACATTATGCCAAAGAGCTGGCTAAAAAATATTGATATCTGGTCTTTTGTTGTCACTATCTGGGCATGAAAAGAATGGTATCTGGTCTGACATCACTTGCCGCGCATCAAACGACGGTCCACGCGGATGTCTTTCAAAGCGGGTTGGATGATCGGTTTCTGGGTGGCTTGGTGAATTTTCCGGGACGCACCACCCAGTGTCTTCTGGTTCTCTCCGGAAAGGCGCTACGCCTCAAACCCGACAGCGAAGAGACGATCGTAGGACCCGCAATTCATTGGGGGCCAAAGGTCAATGACGCGCGGATCAAGGCAAAGGCAGGCAGCAACGGTGTCATCATGACGGTCGGCGATGCCACACTAAGCAACGCCATCGGCCACAAGCCCGAAGCCGCCGCGCTCCGTCTTATGTCAGGTCGTGAATTCACCCTGAACCTTGGCGCGAAACCCGACATTGTCCGAACGCTTTCAGCCTGCTTTGACGCGATATTCAAAGAACTTGATGCCGCACAAACCGGTATGGAAACCGTGATCGAGGCGCAAATACGAATCATGCTGGTTTCGCTCTGGCGCGCTGGCGTGAATGAGATGATTGAAGATCAGAGCTATAAGACCGCAAACCTGACCCTTGAGCGGTTTCGCCATCTGGTTGAAGCGCACTTGCATGAACGGTGGCCTGTCAACCGGTTTGCTGCTGAACTCGGCGTTTCTCCGGACCGGTTGCATGACATCTGCACACGCACCTTGGGTAAACCGCCACAGCGCCTCATTCGGGACCGTCTGACATATGAGGCCCAAGCGCTGCTCCAGAGATCACATCAATCGCTGGGGCAAATCGCTGATCATCTTGGATTTAGCAGCACTTCGCAGTTTAGCGCCTTCTTCAAAAAAGAGTTGGGTATTCCACCGGGGGCCTTCCGCAAGGCAAACACCCAACACGGCGGCAGCTTGCAACATTTGCAGGTCGGCAGCTATGCTGATTGGCCATGAAGCCTCCGATATCTTGAGTTTCGGAGCTCATCGGAAATCACGGCGCTGCATTGCCTAACGTCGGAGCAGCCCAAAATTGGGAAAACCAAGCAAAGTCCTGGCGCATTCATTTTGCGCCGCTTATCCGGCTTTCGCTGTCTTCGCTATCCCCCGCGCGTGGTCATGCAGTATAAATTTCTGGATCTTGCCATTGGCCAATTCGATGAAAGCGCAAAAAGATTCGCCACATTTGTAATGAGGGATAGTAACCAGAGCGGTGATGGTGACTGCGGTGTGGTTAGCAAACACCAATGCCCGTACGATCGGCGGTCATTTTCTTGAGATCGTAGCCGACACAAACGCAGACCTGTGTGCAGCGCGCACGATCACGGCCGGGTCTGATCCGGCTGCTTCAAAAGCTGTGCGTAACGTGGCCAGCATTACGTTGGACGGCATCGTTCAAAGTCAGGCGTAGAATGCCCTGCGCGTCCAGATCGCGCAGGAGAATGGCAGGTGTGGTCACGATGGGTGCCCTCTTTCGGCGCTAAAGGATGTTGATTTCGACACTGTCGGCCAAGGTATTGGCGATAAAGCAATAGCGGTGCGCGCGGTCTTGCATCTGTGCGAGCTCTTCGGTGCTGACCGAGAAACCCGTATCGAAACGCACGACAGGGTGCAGGTCGATCCGCGTGACGAACATCTGGCCTTTGGGGTTTTTGCCCAAATGGGCCTCTGCATAGTCATGGTAGCTTGCCACGGGCCAGCCGGCTTTGGCGGCAAGCGCCAGAAAGGTCATCATATGACAACTGGAAAGCGCCGAGGCGAGGGCCTGTTCGGGATTTGTGTTATCCGGGTTTCCGCCCCAATCGGGGGCGGAGTCTACCAGGAGGTCATAGCGGTTATTGTATTGGACCGTATGCTCGTTCGAGTAAGTACCGGTTTGCAATACCGGTGAGGCGCGGTGCCAATGCAGCGCGATTGCAAGGTCTGACATCTTGGTGGCCTTTCCAGTGAGGCGTTACGCGGCTGCGATCTGTTTTTTGGGATCGTAGAATGGGCGCTCGCAGATTGTTGCGCGGGTCGGGCCGGATTTTGTGACAACCTCGACTTCGGCACCGATATTGGCGTGTTCTGCGGCAACCATGGCCAGCGCGATGTTCTGCTTGAGTCGTGGGGAGTAAACGGCAGAGGTGACCTTGCCGATGGTGTCGCCACCCAAATTGATTTCCCAGAACGTCGTGTTGGGGCCGGCAAGCGGCTCTCCGTCGATGATCAGGCCGATCTGTTTGCGGCGGACACCTTCCTCCTTGATGCGGCGCAGGGCGGCCTTGCCGATGAAATCAGCCTCCATGTCAAGATTGACCAGCCGGTCAAAGCCAAGCTCGAAAGGGTTCGTGCTCATGTCTGCATCGGCGTGATAGGACAGCATGCCGCCCTCGATGCGACGGATGGACGAGGTGTGCCCGGGCTTGAGGCCGAATTCGAGGCCTGTTGCCATGATGGTTTCCCACAGCAGATCACCTTTGGATCCGTCACGCAGATAGATTTCATAGCCCAATTCACTGGACCACCCCGTGCGCGAGACGATCAGCGGAATGCCATCCAGTTCGACTTCGCGCAGCCAGTAGTAGCGCAGGTCCATGATGTCGTCGCCAAAAAGCGCTCTCATGATCTCGCCGGACATTGGCCCCTGCAATTGCAAGGGCGACACGTCAGGCTCACCGATCGTCACATCAAGGCCCGAATTGATCGCAACCCCCTGCGCCCAAAGCAGGATGTCGCTATCAGCCAGTGAGATCCAGAAGTGGTTCTCCGCAAGGCGGAGCAGGATGGGATCGTTCAGGATGCCACCATCAGCGTTCGTGATCAGGATGTATTTGCACTGGCCCACGGCCATCTTTGACAGATCACGGCATGTCAGCATTTGCGTGAATCTGGCAGCATCAGGGCCAGTGATCTCAACCTGACGCTCGACAGCCACATCACAAAGGATCGCTTCGTTCACAAGGTTCCAGAAGTTCTGCTCGGGGTCGCCAAAGTCACGTGGGATATACATGTGGTTGTAGACGGAAAACCCCTGCGCGCCCCAACGCACTGTTGCGTCAAAATAAGGCGACTTGCGGATCTGTGTACCGAAACCAAAATCATCTGCTTGCATTGAAACGTCCTCCCGTTTGTTTGCGATCCTCCCGACCACAAACTGGTAAATTCTGTCCGAGATGTAGTCTGAGAAAAGCAAAGAAAGCGGACTGAAGATTCCGCATTTGCAGACCAATCAGGCCATTTTGCGCACACCCAAAGGACCGTTTGGGCCGGGCCCCCTATTTGGCCCGCGTATCTGCCAGCTTTGCGATGTTGGGCAAAGCAGATTTCACTTGTCGGGTCGCGAAATGGGTCATGTAGCGGTCAATGCCAAGATCTTCGGCGTGGAGGTCTTCGACAAACGCCTGAAACGCCGTCAGGCTCGGGCTTATGACTTTCATGATGTAGTCAACCCCGCCGCCCGTGGCGATACAGTCAATGATCTCGTCACGGCCGTTGATATAGGCCTCGAAGCGGTCGAAGTCGGCCTTGCGATGCCGGCTGAGCGAGACTGTCACAATGACTTGCGCAAAGTCAGCCAGCTGACCCAACGCGATATCAGCGTGATAGCCACGAATATAGCCGGCGCCCTTCAACCGTGTCAGCCGCGCCCAGCAGGGCGTCGCGGAAAGGCCACACACCTCTGCTAACCTCGCTTTGCTTAACTGGCCGTGCTGTTGCAGTGCACTCAGAATGCGGATGTCTGCGGCATCTAGGGCTATTCGTTTCATGCAAATTGTCCTTACGCTTTCGGGCGCTGGCGGGGTGTGTCTTTTTCAAAGCTTTAACCGCAAATCTAAAGGCCAGAGGTCCGCTTTGCGACAAATACCAACGCTTTGACGTCCAACTTGACCGCCCACTTACGGTTTCGGCCCATTTGACCGGTCTGGCAACAACGTGACATGCGAAACTGGATGTGCGGCTGTTGCTATGGTGCCGTGATGGGCGGCGATTTCCGTCAACTTCCTGACACCGCATTCCCGATCCAAGTTGTGAGGCGCACGCATTCGCGCAGAACGAACCATCCTAGAACCACCATACCGCGTTTGTCACAAATCGCGGCGATGGCAAGACGGTGATCAACCGGCTGACTGATGTGAACACGCGTCAATTAAGCGGTGCGATGGTCACACGTGTCGCAAATAGTCATAGGTGTTGCCATTCTCTCAAGACACCATTATCCCGCCGCTTAGAAAACCTGGACCTGAGAGCGATCTTGGGTGGCTCTTCCGGCCGCTGATCCGCCGGACAACCGCAAATAATAGTGCATGCGCACGCCGATTTCGCGCTGGGCGCTGGACTGGTACCGGACAAAATATTCATGATCTCGCTAGACGCTTATCGCGCCCAGTGGCTGGGCAACATCCGTGGCGATCTGCTTGCGGGGCTGGTCGTTGCACTGGCGCTTATTCCCGAGGCGATCGCCTTTTCCATCATTGCGGGTGTCGACCCGAAGATAGGCCTCTACGCCAGCTTCTCCATCGCCGTGATCACAGCCATCACCGGCGGACGGCCAGGCATGATCTCGGCCGCGACCGCCGCGACCGCTGTGCTGATGGTGACGCTCGTGCGCGATCATGGGCTTCAATACCTTCTGGCTGCGACCGTGCTGGCGGGATTAATCCAGATCAGCGCAGGCCTGTTGCGGCTGGGCTTTGTCATGCGTTACGTGTCGAAATCGGTGATGACGGGCTTTGTGAACGCGCTTGCGATACTGATTTTCATGGCGCAGCTGCCCGAGCTTGATCCCCGCGATGTGACATGGATCACCTATGCGATGGTCGCTTTGGGGCTGGCCATCATCTATCTTTTCCCGCTGCTGACCACTGCTGTGCCGTCACCGCTTGTCACTATCCTAATCTTGACGGCGTTGACCGTCGCGCTCGGGCTGGACGTCCGGACCGTCGGTGATATGGGGGCACTGCCTGATACGCTCCCTGTGTTTCTCATCCCTGACATCCCGCTGAACCTCGAGACACTGCAGATCATCCTGCCTTATTCGGTCGCCGTGGCGGTCGTTGGGTTGCTTGAAAGCCTGATGACGCAGAACATTGTTGATGACCTGACCGACACGAAATCGAACCGGAATCAGGAGTGTGTGGGCCAGGGACTTGCCAATACCGCCACCGGTTTTATCGGCGGCATGGCGGGCTGTGCCATGATCGGCCAGTCGATCATCAATGTGAAATCCGGTGGTCGTGGGCGGCTGTCGTGCTTTGTGGCCGGTGTCTTTCTTTTGATCCTTGTCGTCGGACTTGGCGACTTGGTCAGCATCATCCCGATGCCCGCACTGGTTGCCATCATGATCATGGTCTCGATCGGGACCTTTTCGTGGTCTTCGATCAAGAACCTCACGGTGCATCCACGATCCTCTTCCATCGTGATGATCGCGACGGTGGTGACTGTGGTTTACACCCATAATCTGGCCATCGGCGTGTTGGTGGGCGTGCTGTTGTCGGGGATTTTCTTTGCCGGCAAGATCGCGCAACTGTTCCGTGTCACCACTGACATCAGCGCGGATGGCCGCGTTCGGACCTACCGCGTGGAAGGGCAGCTTTTTTATGGCTCTGTCGAGGATTTCATGGATAGCTTCGACTTCAGGGAGGCACCGGAACGCGTCGTGATCGACGTGAGCGCGGCGCATATCTGGGACATCAGTTCCGTGCAGGCGCTTGATATGGCGATCCTCAAATTCCGCCGTGACGGCGCAGAAGTGGATGTCGTCGGCATGAACGAAGCAACTGAAACGCTGGTTGACCAGCTTGCCATCCACGACAAGCCCGGCGCCATGGATAAACTGATGGACCACTGAGGGAGACCCGACCATGACAGATAAGATCATCGCGCTGGTGGACGGTTCCATCTATTCCGAGAGCGTCTGCCACCACGCCGCCTGGATTGCGCGGAAAACACAGGCGCCGATCGAGCTGATCCATGTTTTGGGCCGCCGCGAAGCGCACGATAAGGCCGACCTGTCCGGCGCGATCCGGTTGGGCGCGCGCACCAAATTGATGGAAGAGCTTGCCGCGCTTGATGCGCAGCGCGCCAAGCTTGTGAGCCACCGTGGCCGTGCAATCCTTGAGGATGCGCAGGCTATTGTGGATCAGGACGGCGTGAGCGATATCACGACCCGCCTGCGCCATGGCGATCTGGTCGAAGCCATCGGCGCGGTGGAGGGCGAGGCGCGTGTCATCATCATCGGCAAACGCGGCGAGGCGGCGGACTTTGCCAAGGGGCATCTTGGATCGAACCTTGAACGGATTGTGCGGGCAGCGCACCGGCCGGTCTTTGTCGCCTCGCGCGCCTTTAATCCCATCCAAAGTGTCCTTGTCGCCTATGATGGAGGTGCGTCAGCGATGAAAGCGGTGGATCACATCGCGCGCAGCCCGCTTTTCGCTGACCTTGCTGTCACGGTCGTGACCGTCGGTGCAGAAACACCAGACGCAAAAAAGGGTCTCGCGGATGCAAAGGCACTTCTCGGGGCCGCCGGGATTGTCGCCGAGACATGGATCGTGCCGGGCCAGCCAGAGACCGAGCTTGGCAAGATGGTCGAGGAGGAAGGCTTTGGGATGGTCGTTATGGGGGCCTATGGACATAGCCGTATCCGCAGCCTTGTGATCGGATCAACAACCACTGAGATGGTCCGATCCTGCAAGGTACCCGTCGTGCTGATGCGGTAAGACAGCATCTGTCGCCTTGCTCCGGCTATGCTCAATCCAGAAATGCGCCAAGATCGACGTCAAAGACCCAGACCGCCAGCGGTACCGGTGTGACAGCGATCAGAATTGTGATGACGGTTTTCACCGGCAGAAAAAACCGGCTTAGCCCCGCCGCAAAAAAGGATACCGTCAAGGCCGTAGGTCAGAACAAGTGCTGCAAGCATCCTGATCCGGATGCGATCATCGTCAAACAGAGCAAGACTCTGGCGGTGCACGCGCCAGCATCATGGCTGTTGCTAGAGAAGCCTTTGCCGGCACACGCAACGCAAAAGATGCGCTTGCACTTAATGATCTTCCTCCCTGATGAGGTGCTGCGCAAGAAAGCCGAATTCACGTTCGATCATCACCGCCGGTCCCAGGATTTTATCCGCTTGGTGATGGTCGCGACTGTTCATGAAGGGCGGCAGATGCTTGCTTCTGATGAAAAGCCTGGTCAAAACGCGTCCACCATCTGTCTGCTTGAAGAGATGTCTGCGTGTGGGCTGGCGGCAGGGATGTTCCGCTCTTTTCTGACCGGTGTCGAACAGCATTGGCACATTTCGGCGCGCCGCGCGATCAACCTTGATGGCCCCTTGTCTGAAGGCTTGTGATTTCAGCGTTTCTGGCCTGACGGTGCGTTGGTGTCGTTCAAACCCGACCTTTCAAGTCGCGCCCGACCGTGCGCTTGCTGTGATGGATACTGTTCATGCAGTGACTTGATCAGTTTCCTGTAGGCCGCACGGTGTCTGTTACGCACATTCACACCGACAAATACCGACTGGTCTAGGGTTGGGGCGTCCATGACCTTCTGACAAACGCCTGAGGCCACCAAAGCTTTGGCCGAGTGTTCCAGAACGTAGGCAGTTCCCGAGAGTGACGTCAAAAGATCAACCATCGCAGCATTCTGACCGATCGAAAGCGACACATGCGTCAGGTCGGGCAAAAGGGCTGCATGTGCATTTGCAAAGCTCGCTGAATAGTTTGCCAGAATGTAGTTCTCCTTTCTGACGGCCGCCAAAGTATCTGCCTGCGTCGATACCATAACATAGCGCACGTCACCCAGTGTTTCGAAATAGAGGTCCGGTTGAATCTGTGGCGAATATAAAATTGCTATATCTTGCTTACCAAAAATCAAATCAGAACACATTTGAATCGAATAATCCGCTTCGAGCAGAAAAGCGGTATCTGGCAGAATTTCCCGAAGACGCCCGATGAGCGCTTTGATTTCGATGCCCACAAGATCGTGCTGTATCCCGATCCGCATTGTCACGCCTGCCAGTGCGGTATCTTGTGCGGCGTTCTTGGCCGTCACCCAATCGTGGCGCAGACTGCGGGCGTGGGGTTCAAATCGCAGACCTTGGGTCGTCAAGGCAGTGCCCGAGCGAGAGCGTTGAAACAGCTTTACCCCCACAGATGCCTCAAGCGAACGCACCCGCCCTGAAACGGTTGACTGCGTCACACCCAAACGCTCTGCGGTGCGGTTGAAGCTCTTTGTCTCGCAAAGATCCAGGAAGGTATCGATCAATTCTATCTGCATGTTTTTCAGTCTGCACTAATCGAGAAGACCGATCAATAATAACCGGAAAGGCAGATTGCGCGATTTCTGAACTGCGAGAATACTCGATCCAGTTTCAGGGAGGCGCAAGCATGTTGGACATAGAGAAAAGAAAAGGGCGCAGCGGTGGGCGCGCCGCCCGTGTTGCCCTGAGAAGCGCGCCCTTGGCCGAGAATATGCGCCCGGTCCGTGCGGGCCTTCCGGGCGGGCAATATAAGCCTCTGACGGATGCAGAGGTTCTGCGTATCCACCATGCGGCGCTTGATGCTTTGGAGCAGATCGGTCTGTCACAGGCCCCGCCCTCCGGTGTCGAAATCCTGACGAAAGCAGGCGCGATCCTTGGCGATGACGGGCGCATACGTTTCCCGCGTGCCTTGGTCGAAGATATGTTGGCCAAAGCCGCGCGAAATATCACCTTGCATGGCCGTGACCCGCAGTATGACCTGCACCTGACGGGCACGAATGTTCATTTTGGCACGGCTGGTGCAGCGGTGCATGTGGTGGACCTTGCGACCAACACCTATCGCGACAGTACCGCGCAAGACCTGCACGATGCGGCCAAGATCACCCATGCGTTGGATAATGTGCATTTCTTCCAGCGCGCGATGGTGGCACGGGATATCTCTGACAATCTCGAAATGGATCTGAACACGATCTATGCCTGCTGTTCAGGCACGACCAAACATGTGGGGACGTCCTTTGATGATCCCAGCCATGTCGCACCATCAATCGAACTCTTGCACCGGATCGCAGGCGGTGAAGAAGCATGGCGCGCGCGCCCCTTTGTTTCGAACTCGAACTGTTTTGTCGTCCCGCCGATGAAATTCGCCGAAGAAAGCTGCCGTTCCATGGAGGCCTGCATTCGCGCGGGCATGCCGGTGCTCTTGCTTTCTGCGGGGCAAGCGGGTGCCACAGCGCCTGCGCCGATCGCCCTTGCGATCGTTCAGGCCGTCGCGGAGTGCCTTGCCGGTGTGGTTTACGTCAACGCCATGGCCCCCGGTCATCCGGCGGTCTTTGGCACATGGCCTTTCGTCTCTGACCTGCGGACGGGCGCGATGTCGGGTGGTTCGGCAGAGCAGGCCCTGCTGACCGCAGGATGCGCCCAAATGCACCGTTTCTATGACATCCCCGGGGGTGCGGCCGCGGGTATTTCGGATTCCAAGCTGCCCGATATGCAGGCCGGATGGGAGACAGGTATCACCAACGTGCTGGCAGGTCTTTCCGGCCTGAACATGGTCTATGAGGCCGTGGGCATGCATGCGTCATTGCTTGGGTTCTGTCTGGAATCGCTGGTGCTTGGCGATGATGTGCTGGGGCAGGTTCTGCGCACTGTACGTGGCATTGACGTGACCGAGGACAGCACGTCAATCGAGGCGATGAAGGCCGTCTGTCTGGGCGGTCCGGGGCATTATCTTGGCTCTGACCAAACGCTCGCGCTGATGCAGACGGAATACATCTATCCCACCTTGGGCAACCGGATGAGCCCGAAGGAATGGAACGAAGCCAACCGTCCCATGTTGCTTGATCAGGCCATTGCCCGAAAGAATGACATCCTCAGCAAAGCGCAAATCCAGATCGACCCTGCGGTCGATGCGGCGATCCGCGCTGACTATAATATCTACTTCAAATAAGGGGCGCACATGCACTACGGATATATCGGCCAAGGCAATCTTGGTGCAAATTGCACGGCCTGTTTGTTGCGTGCGGGCATGGATGTGACCGTCACGGACATCAATCGTGCTGCGGCAGAACCCTCAATTGCCTTGGGTGCCAAATGGGCCGACAGCCCCGCCGCGCTTGCAGGTTCCGTCGATCACGTCATCACCTGCCTGCCATCGCCTGCCGTCTCTGATGCGGTCGCGGCCCAGATGCTACCCGTGATGAAAGAGGGCGCGCATTGGATCGAAATGTCGACCTTGGGCCGTGACGAAGTGCTGGGCTTTGCGGCGAAAGCGGCAGCACGTGATGTGCGGATGATGGAACTGCCTGTTACTGGC